>PASZ01000031.1 GCA_002712245.1 Fidelibacterota bacterium
CTTTTATGGTTCCATCAAAAGGTAATTTTACCTTACCCGATCTAAGATCCTTCATATAAATATGCTTATTTCTTACATAAACACCATCATATTGTTTAGCTGGTAAAATATTTAAGTTGAATTGTTTGCAATATTGTTGAACATACTCATCTGAACTATCTACGTATTCAGCACCCATTTCAGCATAAAGGCTATCAGCAAAAGCATCTCTATAAGTTCTTACACGACCGCCTGGATGCGATTTTGCTTCTAAAATCATCACATTATAGCCTGCACGATCTAATTCATAGGCACAAGATAGGCCTGCAAGTCCAGCGCCAATGACTAATATTCTGTTATCATCAGATCTATTCAATGTGGTGCTTAGCGCAGAATAAGGAAATACTGTTAATAATGAGGCGGTAGCGCTACTTTTTTTAAGAAATGATCTTCTGCTTAATTTAACTTTATATTGCGTCATACTTGATGCTAATATTATTGTTTTATAACAATATTCAGTATTTTCCCTTTAATATAAATTTCTTTAATGATCGTTGTATTTTTTAAGTAAGAAACTATTTTATCATCAGATTTAGCTTTTGCTATGACTTCAGATTCAGATTCATTTGCAGAAATATGAATTTCTGAACGTCTTTTTCCATTGATTTGAATTGGAATTACAATTTCATCAGAAATTACAAGATCTTTATCGTAATCTGGCCATGCTTGATAGGTAAGCTCATTGGTTTCGCCAATTAACTCCCACAATTCTTGCGCTAAATGAGGCATAAATGGATTCATAATAATAATAAACGATCTTATTGTATCAATATTTATCGATTCAAGTTTTTGAATATGATTTGTAAATATCATGAATTCTGAAACGCAAGTATTGAATTGAATTTGATCTAAATTATCTGAAATCTTCTTGATCATCATATTCAGAGCTTGAAGCGTTTCTTTATCGTCTTTTTTCTCTATAACATTTGATGATAACACACCTTCATCATCTACCAAGACGGACCATAACTTTTTAATAAATCGAGAGCAGCCTTGAAGACCGGTAGTACTCCACGGCTTTGCTTTATCTAGAGGCCCCATAAACATTTCATAAATCCTCATAGAGTCGGAACCATAGGTTTCAACAGTTTCATCGGGATTAATCACATTACCTCTAGACTTGCTCATCTTTGAGCCATCTTGGCCAAGTATCATACCTTGATTGAATAATTTTTTAAACGGTTCCTTGGTTGATACCAGCCCAAGATCAAATAGTACATGATGCCAAAACCGTGAATATAAAAGATGGAGTACCGCATGCTCCGCTCCTCCTATGTAGAGATCTACAGGCATCCAGTATTTTTCTTTCTCTGAATCCCATGCTTTTTCATCGTTGGATGGATCCAAATATCTAAGATAATACCAACAGGATCCGGCCCACTGTGGCATCGTATTGGTCTCTCTAAGTGCAATTATATTATCACTATCATCTTTTACTTCAACCCAATTTTTAATATTAGATAGTGGCGATTCACCCGTTCCGCTTGGTTCATATTTTTCAACATCTGGTAATTCTAGTGGCAAATCAGACTCTTTAAGTACTTGCGGCTTGCCATCTTTATGAATAATTGGGATTGGCTCGCCCCAATATCTCTGTCTAGAAAATAACCAATCTCTCAATTTATACTGTACAGTCCTCTCTCCTTTTTTGTTATCTTCAAGCCATGAAGCCATTTTTTCTTTAGCTTCATCTATATAGAGTCCATTTAAGAATTCACTGTTAATAGCAGGACCATCTCCAGTGTATGCGCCACCTGAAAAGTCTTTACTTGGCTCAACTGTTCTTATAATTGGTAAGTCGTATTTTGTAGCAAATTCCCAATCTCTTTCATCTTCACCTGGTACCGCCATTATGGCTCCTGTTCCGTATCCCATAATAACGTAGTCTGATATCCATATTGGTATTTCCTTACCATTTACAGGATTTATAGCATAGGAGCCTAAAAAAACTCCGTTTTTCTCTTTATTAAGCTCGATTCTATCTAAGTCAGATTTTTTAGATGCTTCCTCAATGTAGTTTTTAACTAATGTTTTTTGATCTTCTATTAAAAGATCTTCAACTAATGGATGTTCTGGTGCTATTACAATATAAGTTGCACCAAAAAGTGTATCTTGCCGTGTAGTAAAAACCTCAAGATGCTTGCTGATTGATGGAAGTTCAAATAAAACTTTGGTCCCCTCTGACCTTCCAATCCAATTACGCTGAAGCTCTTTAATACTATGAGGCCAGTCTACATCATCTAGACCAGACAATAATGATTCGGCATAGTTAGTTATTCTAAGCATCCATTGACGCATAGGTACTCTTAAAACTGGATGGCCACCAATATCAGATTTTCCATCAATCACTTCTTCATTTGCCAGGACAGCTTTCAATTCGGGGCACCAGTTAACCGGTACTTCTGCTTCATAAGCTAAGCCTTTATTATATAACTGAATGAATATCCATTGCGTCCATTTAACATAACCTGGATCTGTGGTATTTATTTCTCTAGTCCAATCATAAGAAAACCCAAGCATTTTAATTTGGCGTTTAAAATTACTAATATTTTCTTTTGTTGTAATCGATGGATGTGTACCGGTTTTTATGGCATATTGCTCAGCCGGCAAGCCAAACGCATCCCAACCCATAGGGTGTAGCACATTATATCCTTGGTGACGTTTATACCTTGCAAGTATATCGGTAGCTATATATCCAAGTGGGTGCCCTACATGCAGTCCAGATCCTGATGGATAGGGATACATGTCTAAAATATAATACTTAGGTTTATCTATAAAATCATCGGTTTTGAAAATTTCATTTTCATCCCAATATTTTTGCCATTTTTTCTCTATAAATTTGTGATTATATGTCATAATTAGCTATTATAAATATCTAAAATTTATATCTTCAACCACGCTAATACAATACATGACGAAGATTTATAATAAATATTTAATTATAAAGAAACTACCAACCAAGATAATTGAAAAGAGTATAGCGAGAATATTGAAATATCGATCAATAAAATACTTTATAGGTTCACCAAATTTCCATATTAATGCGCTTAGTAAAATAAAACGCGCTGATCTGCTAATAATGGAGGCAATTAAAAATAAATTAAAATTGATATTGAATGCACCAGCAGATATTGTAAAAACTTTAAATGGTACTGGTGTAAAACCTGATACAAAAATTATCCAAAAATTCCATTCTTCGTATCTTTCTTTAATTTCATAAAATATTTCTGATGAAAATCCGGGTATAACATTAATAAAAAAATTAGCTAATGCAGAAAATTCCCTTGTTGGAGTCCACCATAAAAAATATCCAATGCTATATCCAAATATTGCACCAAGAGCGGAGCCAGCTGAACAGATAAATGCAAATTTAAAGGCTTTAGATTTTAAACCTAAACACAGGGCGATTAATAATACATCATGGGGAATTGGAAAAAATGAAGCTTCTATAAAAGCGAGAATAAATAATGCAGCCCCACCCCATTTAGAATCTGACCATTCTAAAACCCATTGATAAAGGTTTTTAAGCCAGGACATATATTGAATTATATATTATAATCACTAATAACGAATGAAAGAGAATCGTATCGCATTCCAGATTGATCCTCAATAACAACCTGCCAGTCGCCAATTTTTTGAGATGTAACGGTGATATAGCTCCACGATCTCCAATTAAATGAGCGCTTTGACTCCATTTGAACTTTTGATTTTAATTTTCCATCATGGTACCATTTGTGAAACAAAACTTTTGAATCATTTCTATTTTGAACTCCTGATAAGAAGTATACACGTTTAGAATCTGTGGTAAATAGATTATTGGGCTCGATGATTGATCTATTAATTACATCAGTACCGGTTGACATATTCAATATTTTAAACGGTTCATCAATAATTTTTTCGTCTTTTTTCGCAGCAACTTTTTTATTTGTTGATAGTTTTTTATCGGTAACAGATTTAACAGGTAATTTTTTAGATATTTTTGTATCTATTAGAATGTTTTTTTTATTTTGTGAAGTTTTTATTGACTGCTGGTCTGAAATATTATCTGATTTGAGGTCCAATATTGGATCATCAATAGTTTTATTAACGTGAACAGCAAGTTTGATAGGCTTACTTGTTTTAAGTTTCGTGTTTGCAGATACAAATGAAATCATATAAATTGCGTAAACTGCAATGACGATTCCAGAGGCAATTTTTAATCTTTGCCATACTGAAACCGCTAAAAGTATTGCAATTACTAAAGTAATCTGAAAAACAACAGGTTCTGTAATTATTGGTCTAAACATATACTTTAATTTAAAATTGTTTTCACTTAAAGCAATACATGAATATTTACCTTTATAGACTTTATATATGAGGGTTAATATTTTTTAAACAGGGAAAAAAATGAGAAATTTTTACATAATTATAGTTCTTTTTTTATTTTGTATTATATCGGCATGCAATAAAGACAAAACTAATGAAAGCGAAGCTATAGATAATAAAGTTTCCCTTTCCCGTAAAGAAATGATTGCACAAAGGTGGCAAGGTCGTATTGATACGGTTAGTTATGCAATCGGTGTAGATGTTGCAATGAGATTGGAGCAGCAATTTGATAAGATTAATTATGAACGAATTAATCAAGCTATTGCTGATTATTATTCAGGATCTAAACTTTATTTATCAGATAAAGAGCGAGTTGAGGCAATAAATACTTACAATAAACTACTTGCTCCTAAATTCAAAATGGATCAAGAAAAAAAGAATATCGAAGAAGGTGCTGCGTTTTTTAAATCAAATAAAAATAATCCTGGGATAATTGAACATAAAAGTGGAATTCAATATAAAATTATTAAAAACTCGGAAGGTATGCGTCCAAATCAAAGCGATATAGTAAGTATACACTATATTGGAAAATTGATAGATGGAACAAAATTTGATAGTTCTTACGATCGAAATCAACCTTCCACAATTCCTTTAAGCAGATTAATTCCAGGCTGGTCTCAAGGTATACAGCTGATGAGCGTTGGTTCAACTTTTCAATTTTTTATACCTGGACACCTAGCATACGGACAAGAAGTTGGTCCTGGTGGTGCTATGGCAACATTGATATTCCAAGTTGAGTTACTAGAGGTTATTCGACAGGCTGATTAAAAATAGTTAATTTATTGGCTCCCCTGTTAAGGGGTCATATTTTACTTCAATTATTTTCCACCCTACCCCTTCAACTTTAATAGTTGAAAGTCCAAAAAAATAAAAATGCACTAATGTATGATCAACATTAACATCGGTTAAATAATCTATATTATATTTTTTCAATGTGTTGTCAATTGCTTTATCGATTTTATTAATCTCACCGAGCGGGAAAAACCATATATAAGGTATTTGGTGCTCTCCTTTTACCAGGCCGACATTTTCATGCCTAGATTTTAAATCAACGTCTTGAGTGCTAACTAATGATAAAACCGCTAGGTTATTTGTGCATGAATAAAATAAAAGAGAGATTAAAAGTATTTTAAACTTCACGTGATTTTCTATGCATTTTGGCATCTTCAGCTATTTTCTTTGCCATCTCTTTAGCTACTTTAGAGTCAAGCGAGTTATTGTAATTACTTTGATGAAAAAGTAATCTAATTTTATTGAAAAACAATTTTAAAAAATTAATCACCTATAAAATTTCAGGTACATAATTAAAGTTTGACTTATCTGGTCTGTCAACTTTGTCTTTAACTGCTCTATTAGGAAGCTTTATCTCTTCATTCTCTACTTCAGAATATTGAATTAAACTAAGAAGGTGTGTAATGCAATTTACTCTAGCCTTCTTTTTATTATCCGATTCAACAATATACCAGGGAGATGCTTCTGTATCTGTATGTTCTAGCATATTATCTTTGGCTTCTGAATACTCATTCCATCTATTGACAGATTCTAGATCCATTGGGCTTAATTTCCATTCTTTTGTAGGGTCATCTATTCTACTTTGAAACCTTTTAATTTGTTCTTCAGCGCTAACAGAAAACCAATATTTAATTAACTGAATACCTGAACTAATAATCATTCTTTCAAATTCAGGGCAAGTTTGCAAAAAATTTATATATTCTTTATCCGTACAAAAACCCATAACCTTTTCAACGCCAGACCTATTGTACCAGCTTCTATCTAAGATAACAATTTCTCCCGCAGAGGGTAAATGAGCTACATATCTCTGGAAGTACCATTGTGTTTTTTCTTTCTCGGTTGGTGCTGCTAGGGCAACCACTCTGCAATGTCTTGGATTTAAATTCTCAGTAACTCGCTTAATTGTACCGCCTTTTCCAGCCGCATCTCTTCCTTCAAAAATAATAACAATTTTTTTTCCTTCTTGAATTACCCATTCTTGCATTTTGACCAATTCTTTATGCAAGTCGGCAATCTTCTTTTTATATTTTTTATTAAAATCTTTTTTATCTGACATTATTAATCCTTAATTAATTCTTTTTTTTAAATAAACCTTTAAAAATATTTATGATAGAAAGAATAAGATCATTTCTTGCTAAAAACCGACTTCCGCACCTAGGGCATGAAGAAAGCAATGAAATATATTCTGTTATTTTAGTTCTTTTCCAACTATGAGAACATGATAAGCATTTCATACTATAAACCTTACAAATTATTTACTAATAAAACCATCTATCTTGGTGTTTAATTTATCAATTTTCTTATCTATTTGATGAATAGAATTATTAAAATCATCAGTATCATCTTCAATTAGAATTGAAGTTAATGTAGCAGTGAATACTCCAATCAATACCATTCCAGAAAGAACAATAATTGCAGTTAAAATTTTTCCACCTATAGTGTTAGGATTGTAAATATCAGCAAATCCGCCGGTTACTAAAGTTGAAAAGCTCCACCAAATACTATCTGTTGTATTTGACCCTGTATTTTCAAAAAAAGAAAAAATTACTGCTCCAGCTATCATTAAAATTAAAGAATAGATAAAAGACTTCTTCATTAATTTTACATTAACTACTTCTGATAGCTGATCCATACCTCTCCAAAAAAAAGAAATTATTCTTAGAAGCCTTAATAACCGTGTCAATCTTGCTAATCGCATCAATCTTGCTAATCTAAGAAATCTACCAGCTCTAACTATATTCATAGTTGGTGGCAATGGAATTGATGTTATAAAATCAATAAAATGTTTTTTCCAATACCATTTTTTTGACTGAGCAAGGTTAAGCTCAAAAAAGAAATTTACTAAAAAGAAGATACAGCAGATAGTATCAATAATAAAAAAATATAATATAGCTTTAGAAGGTAATCCTGGTGTCATAAACTGATAAAGCATCAATAAAAGAACACCAATTATCAATACAAAAATAAATGACTCTTTTATATTATATTTTTTCTCACCTCCTATTAATGAAATCTGCGATTCCCTTAAAAATTGTTTTTGATAACCTGCCCACAATTTAGCAGAATGGTCATCAACTTCATTAAAATCTCTTTTTAATTTTTTTGTTTTTTCTTTTAATTGTAAAATTCGATTCCAATCATTATTATTTACACAAATAGATATTTCATCATTTATTTTATCTATTTTATATAATATTTTTTCTTGAATAGCTAATTCATTATTATACATTTCTTTTATAGAATTGCTTGATAAAGAATTAATATTTATACTATTAATACTTTTTATAGTTTTGTTGAATTTGCTTCTAATCTTCATTTGTATCAATAGTCGGAGCGACAGGATTTGAACCTGCGACCCCGTGCACCCCATGCACGTGCGCTACCGGGCTGCGCCACGCTCCGATTTATCAGTTTTGAAGTTCATCAAGTATTGATTTAAGATCACGTTGAATCTTCATCAATGTTTTTTTATCCATACTTGATTTATTTGTATTATTATTTATTGGTTCTTTTTTTTCAGCTGATGGTTGAGATAAAACTTTACGAGCACCTTCAATTGTAAATTTTTCATCATATAATAAATTTTTTATCTCTAAGATAAGATCTATGTCTTTTTGACGATAGGTTCTATTTCCAGCTTTATTTTTATTAGGATTTAACTGTTTGAATTCAGTTTCCCAATACCTTAACACATATTGTTTTAGCTCAGTTATTTTACTTACTTCACCAATTGAATAATAAAGCTTCTTTATAGAATTTGTTTTATTTTTCATAATTTATAGTCTTCAACTAATACTTTATATTAATCAACAAATACTCTATTATCAATTATTTTAGTAATTAATTGCTTAATTTATTGGTTGCTGTAAAAACTCATCAATTCGAGTTAAGGCGTTTGTAAGTATTTTTTCAGATGGTAAGAATACCATACGAAAATGCCCTTTACCATATTGAGCTGAGAAACCAGATCCGTGCACTAATAAAACGTGTTTATCATTTAACAATCTCAAGACAAACTCTTTATCATTATCTTTCCAATATTCATGGGTAATTCTAACGAACATATAAAAAGCCCCTCGAGGAGGTTGCACAGAAATCCCATCAATCTTATTTATATGATTTAAACATAAATTATTATGTTTTTTAATCATATTTAAATAATCCTCCATCCAGCTACTATCTCCTTTTAAACCTGCTAAATATCCATATTGAGCAGGTGTAGAGGCGCACAGTCTAGATCGAAGCAATCTTTCCAATGCATCTCTAATTTCTATCAATTTTTCCGTAGGGTCATGTATGGCCATATATCCTATTCTCCAGCCAGGCGCGTANTATACTTTTGATACNCCGTTTAAGGTTATTACTGGAACATTAGAGGATCTTGACGCTGTGCTATAATGATNATNATCAAAATTTAGTCGATCATATATCTCATCGGATATTATTGTACAGTTTTTCCATCGTGATGCTAAATCTATGATCTTATCTATTTCTTCTTTTTTTATAACGTTTCCAGTGGGATTATTAGGATTTATTAATACTAATAACTTAACCTTATCATTCATTTTTGATTTTAAATCATCAAAATCAATAGACCACTCATTATCTGGGTCAAGACGATATTCGACTGTTTTGCCCCCAAATAACTGCGGATAGGCCATGTATGGGGGATAATGTGGACCTGGTGCTAAAACCTCATCATCTTGATTTAAAAAAGTTGCAAAAATAATTTGCAGCGCTTCGGTTACGCCATGGCATATATATACATCATTAGGATTGCAAGGCCAGCCACCATTTTGTTTAGATTTTTCATCAACTGCTATNGCTTCTCTTAATTCTGAAATTCCATAAGCTGGTGAATANCCATTACGCTGATCTTTCAAGGCTTTATGAAAGGCTTCTACCATATGATCTGGTGTGGGAAGACCNGGATAAGCTAATGGATCACCGATATTTAATTTTAAAATATCGTGCCCTTCATCCTCTAATTTAGAAGCAGGTACAACCACATCTCTTATAGCATATTCAATTTGCGATGCTCGAAGTGTGGGTAAGATTTTTTCAGTCATCANTTTTAAGAGNATTTAACGACGTTTAAATGGTTTACCTCTACCGCGATTACCGCGATTGTTTCTTTTATTGTCATCCCTGTTTCTAGGNGGTCTTTCAACNTATCCTTCAGGTTTTTCCAATAAAGCTTTACGACTAAAATCTAAACGCCCTTGATCGTCAACCTTAATCAATTTTACTTTAACCTTGTCACCAGTATTAACAACATCTTCCACCTTATCTACTCGATTCCATTCTAATTCAGAAATATGAATTAGACCTTCTCGTCCAGGTGCAAACTCTACGAATGCTCCAAATGTCATGATTCTTGTAATCGTTCCATCAAATTCCATTCCTGCTTCAGGTTCAAGTGTAATACCTTTAACAATTTCTAACGCTTCTTCGCAGCGCTTAAGGTCAAGACTAGCAACGGTAACAATTCCATCATCATCTACATTTACATCACATTCTGTATCTGCAATTATCTTTTTAATTGTTTTTCCGCCCGGTCCAATTAATCCACCAATCTTATCTTGAGCAATCTGCACAGATAATATCTTTGGTGAATATGCTGACATTTCCATAGGCTCAGGAACGGCTTCATACATAATATCTAAAATATGATTTCTACCAACACGAGCTTGCTCGAGCGCTTCTTCCATTAATTCAAATGAAATTCCATCAATTTTCAAATCNAATTGAATCGCTGATATGCCATCTTTTGTACCTGCAACNTTGAAATCCATATCTCCTAGGTGATCTTCAGCTCCTAGAATATCGCTTAGAACTGCATAGCGATCTCCATCTTTAATTAGGCCCATAGCTATACCAGCGACATGACCCTTGGAAGGTGCACCTGCATTCATTAATGCTAAAGAACCACCACAAACTGATGCCATTGAAGATGANCCATTGGATTCCGTTATCTCAGATACAATTCTGACTGTATATGGAAAATCTTCATAATCAGGTAAGATTTGCTTAATTGCTCTTTCTGCTAAATTTCCATGACCAACTTCTCGTCGACTAGTAAAACCTATTCTTCCTACTTCGCCTACACAGTAAGGTGGAAAATTATANTGCAACATGAATCTTTTTTTATAATCATCATCCATGCTNTCTATNATTTGNTCATCTCTCGGAGTGCCCATAGTTAACACAACTATCGCCTGAGTTTCCCCTCTGGTGAATAAAGCTGATCCGTGNGTNCTAGCAAAAACNCCTGTATCTATAGAAATAGGTCTAATATCGGTAGTAGATCTTCCATCTGATCTAACTTTATCCGTTAATATCTGTTCGCGAAATGCCGATTTCAACTTATCATCAATAAATGATTTTATATTCTTTTCTGAATCTGGATGACTATCAACAAATGGAACTTGAGCTTCTTCATGNAGCTCAGAAATTGCTTCTTGTCTTTGCGTTTTATCAGCAATCTTGATTGCTTTATCTATTTTATCNGATACAAGCTCTAAGACTTTATTTTTAAGATCCTCATCTTCNTTATCTTCTGGAACAGGTCTTTTATTAACATCTAATTGACTTGCTAGCTCTTTTTGAAGCGCTATCATTTCTTTGATTGGTCCATGCGCAAACTTCATTGCATCTAAAAATTCTTTTTCAGATATTAATTCAGCTTCTCCTTCAACCATTACAATTGTTTGATCNTTNCCAGAAACNACAATTTCCATATCTGATTCTTCCATTTGTTCGCGAGTTGGNTTAACTANAAAATCACCATNAACTCTACCAACTCTAACTGTNGCGATAGGNCCATTNAANGGAATATCNGATATNGTTANTGCNGCAGAAGCNCCAACACCAGCTAATACATCNGNCATATTTTGTCCATCNCTAGACATNGCAGTTATAATTACCTGCGTTTCATATTTAAATGACTTTGGAAACAANGGNCGNATNGGTCTATCNGTTAATCTNCTNGTTAATATTTCATGNTCAGATGGTCTTGCTTCNCGNTTGAAGAAGCCACCNGGTATTTTACCNCCTGCNTAATGACGCTCTCTGTATTCTACTTGCAATNGGAANAAATCNATATCTTCTCGCATTTCNTTAGCTGAATTAACCGCTACNAANACTGATGTTTCACCATGNGTTACNATNACTGATCCAGCTGATTGTCTGGCAACATGCCCTGTCTCAATTGAGAGCGTACTCCCATTGAGNTTCATTTCTACTTTTTTCATTATATAACCTTCTTGANTNNTTAATTACGACGNATAGATANTTCNTGAGTCACATTNAAATAGGACTCTGGATTAATGCGTCTAAGATACTTTAATAATTTTTTGCGTTGAGAAACAAGCATAACCAGCCCTCTTCTTGAGTGATGATCTTTCTTGTTAACTTTAGCATGCTCTGTAAGCAATCGTATTCTTTCTGTTAAAAGTGCAATTTGCACTTCTGATGATCCGGTATCATTTTCATCTTTACCGAATTTTTTTACAATGTCTTGTTTTTGTTTATTAGTTATTGACATTATTTCTCCTAATTATACTTCTGTATCAATCTCATACAGATTTCTTTATCTTTTTCTAATTGTTTAATTAATTCTTTAGGGTTTGAGAATTTTTTTTCATCCCTAACCCTCTCTAAAAACTCTACAGTAATAATTTCACTATAGATATCGTCAACCTCATTCTGAAAAAAATGAACTTCCATTACAAAATCAGTCTCATCAAAGGTTGGACGTACTCCTAAATTACACATACCGTATAGACTATTACCATTAATCCTTCCGCGAATACAATATACCCCATTTGCNGGAATTAATTGATTTTTTTCTATTGGTATAAAATTAGCTGTTGGGAANCCTAATTCNNTACCTCTGCCAGAACCAGTNACGACCTTTGCTTCAAAACCAAATACCCANCCGAGTTCAAATGAAGCNCTTCTNACANANCCATTTTGTATAGATTGTCTNATGTGNGTNCTNGAAATAATCATTTCTTGNTCTGAAATGGGNTCNACAATTTCAACTTCAAAATTACTATCTGNNGATTCATNTTTCAAAAAATCNGGCGAACCATCNCTNTTAAAACCAAAATGATGATCNTAGCCAACTATTATCTTTGATGCATTAAGTTGNTTTAAAATNATATTTTTTAAAAAATNATTAGCGGTCATTTTTGAAAATTNTTCATCAAAAGGTATTACAACTACTGCATTTAGATTAAAAGATTTCAAAAAATCTAACTTTCTATCTATATGCATTAGTATAGGCAACTTTACCTCTGGTTGCAATACATGCCTCGGATGCGGTTCAAATGTTACTAAAATTGAATTACTACCATTTAACTCAGAATTNTAGATAACTTTTTTTATTATATCCTGATGACCTCTATGGCAACCATCNAAAGTACCAATAGTGANAACAGAATCATTAAAATGAGGTATTTTATCTAATTCTCTATAGATTTCCATTGAGACTCAAATTTATGTATTGAAAGTGAATCAGAAATTTTATAATCACCTATACCTGTTCTTACAAGTTTAATTAAGTATCCAATTGTTCCTATTTTTTTTGCAATATCTGAACCTAAAACACGAATATATGTTCCTTTTGAGCAAGTAACGGTGAAATCTATTAACTTATCTGTAAAAGTGTTTAATTCGATATTATAAATCTTACTAATTATCTCTTCTCTTTCAATTTTAATATTTTTTCTAGCAAGCTTATATAAACGAGTTCCATTTATTTTTTTAGCAGAAAACATTGGAGGTTTGTGTTTGTAAATACCCTGAAAACTTGATAATGTATTTTCTAATTGTTTATGATTTAAAACTGGAACTGGCATTTTATTTATAACCATTCCTTCAGTGTCTAATGTATCCGTTTGTAAGCCTAATTGAATAACGGCTTGATAGGGTTTTTTTTTATCTGTTACTTTTGAAAGATTCTTTGTATCTCTTCCTGTGCCAATTATTAAAACACCCTCAGCGAAAGGATCAAGAGTTCCGCCATGCCCAACTTTTTTCTCTTTGGTAATAGAGCGAATTTTTTTTACGAGATCGAAACTGGTCCACCCTTCAGGTTTGTGCATATTATAGATCAACTTTTACCCTTTTCATCTAACTCATTAAATAATTTATCAATTCTCTCAATATGGGTAATTGAATCATCATAATAAAATTTTAAGGCAGGTGTAAATTTAATAGTTAATTCTTTTCCCAGATATTTTCTAAAAGCTTTAGATTTTTTATTTAATTCTACAGATATTTTATTAATTGATTTTTTATTATTTACAACACCAAAAAATATTTTAGCGTGTTTTAGATCTGGAGAAATAATCACTTTGGTAAATGTAATGAAACCTAATTCAGTAAGGTCTATATACTGTGTTTGAATCTGGCCTAAAATGTTTTGAATTTCATTTGCGACCCGATCAGTTCTATCAAAGGGTCGTTCTGATTTCAATTAAGTTCCAAGGTTCTCTTGATGGATTTAATTTCATAACAAACAATTGTATCGCCTTCTTTAAATTTTGAGAATTCATCAACGCCGATACCGCATTCAAAACCTTCTTTCATTTCTTTTGCATCATCTTTGATGTGCTTAAGAGAAACTATTTCGCCCTCACTAATTTCCTCTTCTTCTCTAATTATTCTAGCTCTAGCATTTCTTTTTATAATACCTTGAGTGACTTTAGATCCAGCAATAAAACCGATTTTTGGAATTTTGAATACTTCCTGGACAACAGCTTTTCCTAAGACCTCTTCTACTTTTTCTGGCTCTAAAAGGCCTTCGAGAGCTAAGGTAACTTCTTCTACTGCCTGATAGATAATGCTATATGTTCGTATATCTACGCCTTCTTGTTGGGCTTGTAATTTAGCATTGGAAGATACTTGCACTTGGAATCCTATAATTACAGCTTTTGAAGCAGCTGCTAATAAAACATCAGATTCTGAAATAATTCCAACAGATTTATGAATTACTTGAACACCAACTTCATCATGTGAAATTTTAGTTAATTGTTCGGAAAGCGCTTCTATTGAACCATCAACATCACCTTTAATAATTATTGGTAGATTTTTTATAGAACCTTCTTTAATTAATGCTGACATTGCATCAAGAGATTGTGCGGTTATTTTCTTTAAGTCTATTTCTCTTTTAAGGCGTTGTCGATCTGAAACGATACGTTTAATTTCTCTTTCATTTTCAACCACTGCAAAAATATCGGCTGACTGAGGAACTTGATCAAAGCCTAATATTTGAACTGGTAAAGAAGGAGTTGCTATCTTTATACGTTGACCTCTTTCATTCATCATTGCTCTAACTTTACCAGATATATTATTACAAATAAAAGGATCCCCAACTTTTAATGTTCCTTTTTGTATTAATACGGTTGCTATTGGACCATGACCCTTATCAAGCTTAGAATCAACAACTGTACCTCGAGCAAAGGTATCTTTATTTGATTTAAGCTCCAATAATTCTGACTCGATAATCATAGAAGAAAGAAGGTCATCAACTCCATCACCTGTTTTTGCGGAAATTGGTATTGCTTGTACTTTGCCTCCCCAATCCTCTACAAGAACATTATGTTCAGATAGTTCACGTTTTATTCTTTCTAAATCAATATCCGGTAGATCAATTTTGTTTATGGCGATTATTAATGGAACATTAGCCGCCTTAGCATGGTCAATAGCTTCTATTGTTTGAGGCATAACGCCATCATTTGCAGCTACTACAAGTACCACTATATCAGTTACTTGCGCACCGCGAGCGCGCATTGCAGTAAATGCTTCATGACCTGGTGTATCCAAAAATGTTACAATATTACCATCTTTAAGAGCAACTTGATAGGCACCTATATGTTGTGTGATTCCACCAGACTCACCAGCTACAACATTACTATCTCTAATAAAATCTAATAATGAAGTTTTTCCATGATCTACATGACCCATAACTGTTATGACTGGTGGCCTTTCAATCGCATTCTTTTTATCTTCTTCAGTATCTTCAAAATCAAATAATTCTTCACCAATATCCTCTAATTTTTCTGCTTGATAACCAAATTCTTCAGCCAATAGCTCAATGATATCCCAGTCAAGCCTTTGATTAATTGTTGCTAATACACCTAACCCCATACATTTTTGAATTATCGAATTTGAGGGCACCTCAAATATCTTTGATAACTCATCAACGTTAGAAAATTCAGCAATACTTAGAGGTTTTGAATCAACTAAAGTTTCTTCATTAGAATCTAAAATCTTATCTTTTTTATAAATTTTCTTTTTTGATTTAGTTTCAAGACTCGCCTTAATCTTTTTTACGGTTGCAGTTGTAGATTTTATTTTTTTTGAATCTACAGGTTTAGACTTAGAAGGTCTGTTAGTTGTACCCTTACCTACCTGAGATTCAATATCAGATAATTCGACCTTCCTAAAAGTTTTTTTACCAGATTTTAATTGTTTTTTCTTATCTAATTCTTTCTTCTTTAACTCTACATCTTTGGTTTTTTTATTTTCAATTTCTAATTCTTCAGATCGAAGTTTATTTTTTTTAGTTTGTTCTTTTTCAATTGCTTCACGTCGAATTTGTTCTTCTTTTGCTTCAATATCTTCTTTTTCTTTTTTCTTTTCCTTTTCTTCTAATTCGCGTTGTTTTTCAAGAGTTAATAAATTTAGTTTTTTATTAGCTTTTTGCTGCTCAAGAATTCTTGTGTCATGTATTTCACGCCTTACTTGTTCTTTTCGATAACGCTCTACAGATTCTTTGTCTTTATGAAATTCAGATAAAACTAATTTATACACATCCTCCTCAATAGGAGCCATGTGACTTGCAACTTCTATACCTTTACCCTCTAAAAAAGATAAAATTTCAGTGTGGGAAATGTTTAATTCTTTTGCTATATGAAATATTCTTCGTTTTGCCATAATAAATATATAATTTTATTTTTCTTCAGCTACTTCTTCTGCTGGCTCCTCTTCGCTAACTTCTTCATTTGATGGAGTATCTTCAGCTACTTCTTCTGCTGGCTCCTCTTCGCTAACTTCT
>PASZ01000032.1 GCA_002712245.1 Fidelibacterota bacterium
TAAAAAACCATTTTATGCGCTACCCCTTCCNCTTATCGCTATCGTTGGCTGGATTATTTATGCAAATCTACAGTTTATCAATAGCCTTGTTATGNTGGAGGTTGTTAGGCCNATTTTATCAGTGATTGGAACATTTGGNGGAATTTTTCTCTATAACTATTTTGGCGCTGAAAAGGATAAACGATTCTTAAAAAATACATTTAGCACGTATATATCTCCAGAATTAATTGATCAGATGTATGAGGCTAAAGAACAACCTTCGCTTGGCGGTGAAGAAGGATATCATACAGCATTCTTTACNGATATCCAGAGCTTTTCTGCCTTTTCTGAAAAATTATCAGCGCCTGATCTGGTTGAGCTTCTAAATGATTATTTAACAGAAATGACAGATATTTTGCTTAATAANAANGGAACGCTTGATAAATATATAGGTGATGCTATTGTCGCATTTTATGGTGCGCCTGCACCTGTAGATGAACATGAGTACTGGGCATGCTTAACCGCAGTAAAGATGCAAGATAGGTTAGCAGAGTTAAGAGAAAAATGGCAATCAGAAGGAGATAGGTGGCCTGAGATCGTCCATAATATGCAAAATCGAATTGGAATTAATACTGGGAAATTGGTTACAGGTAATATGGGCTCAACGATGAGAATGAATTACACAATGATGGGTGACACTGTAAATCTTGCCGCACGACTAGAAGCATCAGCAAAGCAGTATGGAGTTTACATTCAGGTTGCAGAAGAGACCTATAANGCATGTAAGGATAAATTTATTTGGAGAGATCTGGATTATGTCATCGTGATGNGAAAATCTGAACCCGCTCAGGTATTTGAACTGATATCTGAGAAAGGGAATATGCCAAAAGGATATGATAAATTATTACCAGCATATGANGAAGCATTAAAATTATATCGAAATCAAGAATGGGAAAAAGCAATTGATGCATTTAAAGCATCCAATGAATTAGAAGATATGTTTCCCGGCAGAAAAACAAATCCCAGCCAAGTCTACATTCCGCGTTGTGAACATTATAAAGAAAATTCACCTGGGGATGATTGGGATGGTTCCTGGGCATTAACTAAAAAATAAAGAAGAGATGAGCTTACCTTTTTATACAGCGGATGATGTTAGAGCCGCTGTTTCAATGCAAGAGGCAATCAACGCGATGGAGTTAGCATTTTCATCAATAAGCAATGGAAATGCAGTAGTGCCACAAAGAATAAACTTACCAATCGATGGATTTAACGCACATCATTTATCCATGCCATCCTATCTTAAAGAAGGAAAATATATTACCATCAAGTTGATTAACGTTAATCATGATAATCCTTCAAATGGGCTGGATTTGATTAATGGAGTTATCGTTGTGATGAGCGCAAAGAATGGGGAGTGTTTAGCATTGATTGATGGCCAATATGTAACCGCGCTTAGAACTGGAGCTGCATCTGGTCTGGCAACAAAATTATTATCAAATGCCAATGCTACTCGAGCAGTTATTTTTGGGAATGGCCAACAAGCTCAAACGCAAATTGAAGCAATCCGCTGTGTAAGAGATATTCAATCAATAAAAATCATTGGAAGAAACCCAAGCAATGTCGATTCGTTTTGTGCAGAATTAGATGATGTAGTTTCCCCAGGCGATGTGAATGATTTGGATAATGCAGATATTATTTGCACTGCAACCAGCTCNCCAGATCCATTATTTGATTATAATCAAATCCCAAAGGGCATGCATATCAATGCTGTTGGGGCGCACGGCCCTACAAAGCGAGAGCTACCAACGGAGTTAATTCAATATTCTAAAGTCTATGTCGATTCTTTAAGTTCAAGCCATCAAGAAGCGGGTAATCTGTTAATTCCAATCAATGATAATGAATATAATTGGGAGAAAGTTGAAGGGGAGATTGGCAATCTAATTCTTTCAAATATTTCAGGCCGTTTAAATGATAATGATATTACAATTTTTAACTCTGTGGGAAGCGCCATACAAGATCTTGTTATCTCATCACTTGTAATGGAGGCGAATTTAAATGAAAAAAAATAGCGCAATACTATTACTAGACGATGGAAGAAAGTTTATTGGAAAATCTCTTGGGTTTATTGGAGAAACGATCGGAGAAGTGTGCTTTAACACAGGAATGACAGGCTATCAAGAAATTCTCACCGACCCATCTTATTGTAAGCAAATTGTAACAATGACATCTCCGCATATCGGTAATTATGGAATCAATGAGGAAGATGTTGAATCAAAAAAAATTCAAGTCTCAGGATTTATCATTAAGGAAGAGACATTAATTCCTTCCAATTGGAGATCCGTTGCTTCAATTGGCGATTACTTAACAAAGAATAAAATTGTTGGCATTCAGCAAATAGACACCAGAGCCCTAACTCGACATATAAGGGACAATGGAGCGATGAATGGTATTATTTCATCACTGGATACCAATATTAAAAGTTTATCAGAAAAATTAAAAAAAGCGCCATCAATGAATGGCCTTGATCTAGCAAAAAATGTAAGCACAAAAAAAACATATCAATGGTCATCAAAAGGGAAATACAATGTTGCGGCAATTGATTATGGTATAAAGCATAATATTTTAAAACTATTAGCGGATAACAATTGTAAAATTACGGTGTTTCCAGCAAAAACAACTGCTGAGGAAATAATCAAATTTAATCCTCATGGGGTATTTCTAAGCAATGGCCCTGGTGATCCCGCAGCTGTTGAATACGGCATTGAAATGGTGAAAGAACTGTTAGGTAAAAAACCGATTTTTGGCATATGTCTCGGTCATCAGATTTTATCTTTAGCTTTAGGAGCTAAAACGTTTAAACTGAAATTTGGGCATAGGGGAATAAATCATCCTGTTAAAAATATGAATTCAGGTGTCGTTGAAATTACAAGTCAAAATCATGGATTTGCAGTGGATCTTGATTCTTTGCCCAAAAATGTAAAATCAACCCATATAAATTTAAATGACAATACCAGTGCAGGAATTGAATGCGAAGAACTACAAGCCTTTTCTGTTCAATACCACCCGGAGTCAAGTCCAGGTCCTCATGATAGTAGATATTTATTTGATAAATTTATCGATCAAATGAAAGGTTAGTATAATTGCCGAAACGTAATGATATTAATTCAATTTTAATTATTGGCGCAGGTCCAATTGTAATTGGACAGGCATGTGAATTTGATTATTCAGGAACACAGGCAACGCAAGCTTTAAAGGAAGAAGGATATAGGATCATACTAGTTAATTCTAACCCAGCAACAATAATGACAGATCCAGATTTGGCAGATGCAACCTATATTGAACCAATCACTGTTGAATATGTTGAAGCTATAATTAAAAAAGAAAAGCCAGATGCAATCCTTCCAACTGTTGGTGGTCAGACAGCATTAAATATTGCAATGGATTTACATAATCAGGGGATTTTAAAAAAATATGGAATAGAACTAATTGGAGCACAAGTAGATGCGATTAATAAAGCAGAAGATCGAGAAAAATTTAAAGAGGCAATGGATGCAGTTGGCATAGATACAGCTCAAGGAGGCTTTGTACACTCTTGGGAAGAAGCAGAAAAACTTTTAGATACNATNAAATTTCCAATCATTATTCGTCCTTCGTTTACATTGGGTGGNACAGGNGGNNCAGTTGCATATAATTTTGAGGAATTTCANACNCTTGTTGAAAATGGTTTGAATGCAAGTCCAATCACTGAAGTATTAATTGAAGAATCATTGCTAGGCTGGAAAGAATATGAGCTTGAGGTAGTAAGAGATAAATCAGATAATGCAATTATAATTTGTTCAATAGAAAATATAGACCCGATGGGNGTGCATACTGGTGATTCTATTACCGTAGCCCCTTCAATGACTTTAACGGATAAAGAATTTCAAATAATGAGAAATTGGTCATTGCTATGCNTAAGAACAATNGGGGTTGAAACTGGAGGATCTAATGTTCAATTTGCAGTTAACCCTGANACGGGTCGATGTATCATNATAGAAATGAANCCNCGNGTNAGTCGCTCATCAGCGCTTGCCTCTAAAGCGACAGGCTTCCCAATCGCAAAAGTTGCCGCAAAGCTAGCNGTAGGCTATACNCTNGANGAACTNCCAAATGATATAACGGGAAAAACCTTAGCAGCGTTTGAGCCAACCATTGATTATGTTATAGTAAAAGTTCCAAGGTTTGATTTTGAAAAATTTCCCTCAGCTACAGGNCACCTTGGAGTTCAAATGCAGAGCGTTGGTGAGGTAATGTCAATCGGAAGGACATTTCGGGAGTCATTACAAAAAGCATTCCGATCTCTTGAAGTAGGCTTACATGGTTTAGAGCCAAAATTAATTAGTGAAGAAGACCCGGAGCTAAGCAGGGCAAGGACACTTGATATGAATACTTTGCAATANGCTACAAGCTTTAGATTGCTAAAAGTTAGACAAGCAATTAAAGAGGGCGCATCAGTAGAGGAAGTATTTCAATCCACAAAGATAGATCCTTGGTTTTTACATCAAATAAAATATTTAGTTGATTATGATAACAGAACTTCATTGTTAGAATTAAAACAAAATGGTTTTTCTGATGCTCAAATAGCAAAAATGAAAAATAAAACCGAAGATGAAATAAGATCACAGAGAAAGAAAAATTCAATTTTACCATCGTATAAAGTTGTAGATACTTGCGCAGCTGAATTTGTTGCTAAAACACCTTATTGTTATTCATCCTATGATACTGAAAATGAAATAGAACCATTAGAAGGGAAAAAAGTAATTATTCTTGGGGGAGGTCCTAATCGCATTGGGCAAGGAATAGAGTTCGATTATTGTTGCGTGCAGGCTGTATTTGGCCTACAAGACCAAGGCTATAAAACTATCATGATTAACTGTAATCCAGAAACTGTCAGTACCGATTTTGATTTAGTTGACAGGCTATACTTCGAACCTGTTACCTATGAAGACGTATTAAATATTGTTGAGTTTGAACATCCAGATGGGGTTTTAATTCAGTTTGGAGGTCAAACGCCTCTAAAAATAGCTCAAGCGCTTGATAAGGCAGGCGTTCCCATTATTGGAACCTCACCCAAAAGCATTGATTTAGCTGAAGATAGAGAAAAATTTGGTAAAATATTAAAAAAACTAGATATTGAATGCCCTAAATATGGCACGGGTAGAACATTAGAAGAGGTTCTTAAAATTGCAGATAAAATAGGATACCCAATATTAGCCCGCCCAAGCTATGTACTTGGAGGTAGGGCTATGGAGATAGTTTNTTCAAAGCAGCAATTAGTTAATTATATATCAAAGAATGCTGATGTAACTGCTGGACACCCAATATTAATTGACCAGTTTCTAGAAGATGCTTTTGAGTTTGATGTTGATGCTTTGTGTGATGGTAAAAATGTACATATAGGAGCGATCATGCAACATATTGAGGAAGCAGGTATTCATTCAGGNGATTCAGCTTGTGTTTTACCTCCATATAAAATTTCATCAAATGCCATGAAACAGATTTCAAAGATTACAACGGATTTAGCCTTAGAGCTCAACGTNGTTGGATTAATAAATTTACAATTTGCATTCAAAGATGGAAATGTATACGTACTTGAAGTTAATCCACGAGCTAGCAGAACAACACCATTTGTTAGCAAGGCTACCAATACGCCGCTTGCTAGAATTGCTGCACAGCTTGCGACTGGGGCNAAATTAAAGGATTTTAGTTTAAAGAATTGGGATAAGATAGGTCATGTTGCAATCAAAGAAGCAGTTTTGCCGTTTAACAAATTTCCAAATGAGTCAACATATCTAAGCCCTGAAATGAAATCAACAGGCGAAGTGATGGGTATTTCGAAATCTATGGGCGAATCATTTAGAAGGGCATCAATTAGTNCCGGGAATCATATTCCTTCAAAGGGAACAGTTTTTATATCTGTCAATGATACAGATAAATTAAATATGATTCCTATAGCAAGAGATTTATCTGAACTTGGCTTTAAAATTATTGCAACTNCAGGTACAGCAAATGAATTAAACCAAAATGGTATCAATNCTAAATNAACCTATAAAGTTGGCGANGGAAGACCCAATGTTGTAGATGGAATAAAAAATGATGAAATAGATTTGGTTATTAATACACCACTAGGCAAGCAAGCAAGATATGATGAAGAATCAATTGGAAAAGCTTGTATTCAAAAAGGAATTGTATCTATTACAACGTTATCAGGTGCAGATGCAGCTGTACGAGCGATTCGAAAATCTAAAGATAGGGTTATTGTCAAGTCAATTCAGGAATATCATTCCTGATTAGTATGCTCCATTAGCAATTTAAATGCCTTTAGGTANCCATTTTTTCCAATGCCTTTAATTTGATTGATNCAAACATCACTAATNACNGANATNTTTCTAAAGTCTTCTCTTGAANTTATGTCAGATANGTGAACCTCAACCGTNGGAATATCTACAGATTTAATAGCATCNCGTATTGCGTATGAATAATGCGTCAAAGCACCAGCNTTAATTATTATTCCATTGAATTCATTAATTGTTTTATGAATTTGATCAATAATTTCACCTTCATGATTNGATTGAAACCAATTNACTAGGTGCTTGGTAGTATCAATTTCACCTTCAAACCATNTTTTNATATCNTCAAGGCTTTCAGATCCATATATATGAGGNTCTCTGGTGCCCAATAAGTTTAAGTTTGGNCCATTGATTATTTGAATATTCATTGTAAAACCTTTAAAGATTCATAGATTAATTCTTTTGAGATATCAGTAGATATTTTTGTATTTCCCAAACCATTTAACAGTATAAAGCTTAGCTTGCCATTCTTATGCTTTTTATCAAAATTTATATATTGGATAATTTCTTCATGATTAATTTTNCCTAATTTGGGCAAGGGTAGTTTATTAATAATATCTATCATAAAATTGTATTCATTATCACTTATCAACCCTTTTTCTCTTGATATCCAAGAAGAACACTTCATGCCGTAGCTAATTGCCTCACCATGCTTGATATTGCTATATCCAATATGGGATTCAAGCGCATGACCAACTGTGTGGCCAAAATTTAAAATTCTTCTTAAATCATTTTCATTTTCATCAAGAGATACTACTTCAGCCTTGATTTCACAGCATCGTTGTATTGCATCTAAAAATGGAAAATTGTTCAAGTCATTAACCCATTCAGAAAGTTTNGTTAGNAATNCCTTATCCTTTATAGCGCCATATTTTATTATCTCACCAATGCCAGATATAGTTTCACTTTTTGGAAGGGTGGATAATAGGTTAGGATCAATTAGAACACTATCAGGTTGATAAATAGTCCCAATGATATTTTTTGTTTTTAAGTAATTTAAAC
Organism: Fidelibacterota bacterium; assembly: GCA_002712245.1. GTDB lineage: Bacteria > Fidelibacterota > Marinisomatia > Marinisomatales > TCS55 > TMED108. Next base: position 7,371 of record PASZ01000032.1, read on the forward strand.
CAGTTTTACCTCCAATTGATGAATCAACCATTGCCAATAGCGTAGTAGGAATTTGATAGTATTTTACTCCCCTCATATATGTAGATGCAACAAAACCTGCAATATCACCCACAACACCACCACCAAGCGCAAGAATAATTGTTGTTCGATCNCAATTGAATTCAAGTAATTGTGAAATTATCTNAGTATATATATTTAAATCTTTTGATCCCTCGCCATCATCAATGGATATTTTATTTATATCAAAACCACTTTCTTCAAGCTGAGAAAATAGATCATTTCCATNATGATTCATTATAGCATTTTGNGAGATAATGACCCATTTTTGATTAGTATTCTTATTTTTTAAATAATCCCCCAATGATTGAATCAAATCATTTTCAATAATTATTGAATACGATCGTTGGCCTAATTTCATTTGTATGGTTTTCATTTTTTACAAAATTCCAATAATTTGATCTACAATTTGTGTTTTTGTTTTAGAGTTAATATCAATAACGTGATCTGCTAAGCTAAAATATAAATCTTTCCTTTCGTTCCATATTTTTTCTAACTGTTNCTTTAAANCATTGTCATTTAAAAGAGGNCTATTTGATGAGTCCTTTAATCGCTTTTCTAATAAATTTATTTTTGAATTTAATAGCAATGATGTTCCATTTAGTTTGATAAAATCACGATTTTCTTTTTTAACTACAATTCCCCCGCCACATGCAACTATTGATTCTGTAACTTTTNGCAATACTCTAGATTCAATTTTTCTAAATGATGGCTCACCNTGCTGATCAAATATATTATTTATTGGCATGTTAAAATGCTTCTCNATTTGTNTATCGGTATCAATGAAGTTCAAATCCAAATCCTTTGATAATAATTTACCAATAGTGGATTTACCTGTTCCCATCATTCCTATTAAAAATATATTTTTCAATACTTAGCTGAAGCTTTCATGTGAGACTTTAATTGTTTCATNCTATCNCCGCCAAATTTTTCAAGCAAGGCGTCTACCAAGACAATGCATAACATACTTTCTGATATCACTGAAGCAGCTGGAACTGCACATGAGTCCGTCCTTTCTTTGTGCGCTTTCTTCTTTTCTTTAGAGTCTATATCAACAGATCTTAAAGGTTTGATCAGTGTTGATATAGGCTTCATCGACATCCAAAGCACAATTGGTTGAGCATTGCTCATGCCTCCTTCAAGCCCCCCAGCGTTGTTGCTATAACGAGTAAACTTATTTCCATCATGCCCAATTTCATCATGTACTTCACTACCAAATTGTGTTGAGCTATGAAAACCACTCCCAATCTCTATTCCCTTAAAAGCATTAACGCTCATCATCATTGCTGTAATTCTTGCTTGAAGCTTTTCATTCCATTGTGTGTATGACCCCAAGCCATAAGGTATACCTGTAGCAATTACTTCAAAAATTCCGCCAACTGAATCGCCGGACTTTTTAGCATCATCTATAACCTTGATCATATTTTTTTCAACCTTGCTATCCAAACATCTAACTGGTGAGCTATCTGCAGTTAGATTCAATTTTTTTGGATTCATATCATACTTGGATTCGTCTTTAACATTGTGTATTTGAACAACTCTGCTTCCAATATTTATACCAACCTCTTCCAGTAATTTTCTGCATACAGTTCCCAGTGCTACACGCATGGTAGTTTCGCGAGCGCTTGATCTTTCAAGAACATTTCGAATATCGTCAAAACCATATTTATGGATTCCAGCAAGATCGGCATGCCCAGGCCTTGGAAGAGTAACTCGCTTAATTTCTTTATCCACCTTTTCTACAGACATTTTATCGGTCCAGTTTTCCCAATCCAAATTCTTTATTAAAATACCAATAGGTGACGCCAGTGTTTTTCCATGGCGAACACCACACCATATTTCAGCATGATCTTTTTCAATCTTCATACGCCCACCTCTACCATGACCCATTTGACGACGTTTTAATTCTTGATCTATATATTCTTCTGATATTTCTAGACCAGATGGAAGCCCATCTAAGATTCCAAGTAATCCTTTTCCATGAGATTCTCCGGCTGTTAAAAATTGTAGTCTTTTTAGCATAGTTCTAATTTTAAAACCTTTTTTATTTGATTGAGTTTAAGCGAATTAGTGATATTTTTATTTTCCCATATTTCTGCAGAGGCTATTCCTTGAAAAATAAACATATCTAGACCCCCAATTGTGTATGCCCCTTTTTTTCTAGATAATTTTATCCANTCAGTTTCTATGGGATTATAGATTGTATCAACGATTATTTGATTGGTATGTATCTTATTTATATTAATTGGTAGTTTTTCTACATTTGGCCACATACCAATAGGCGTACAGTTAATAATTACATCTGGAATCTCTTTTTGATTATTCTTTATTCCATGTGAACTGATCCAGCGAACAAGTTCTTTTTTTCTGCTCCTTGATCGATTAATTACATCAATAGATTTAGATTTTGACTTAATTAACGCATAGCAAATTGCTTTTGCAACACCGCCAGCTCCAATAATTAAGCAATTTTTATCTTTAATTTCTACCTTATTAAACGCCATAGCTTTTATAAAGCCTAGCCAGTCTGTATTAAAACCCTTNTTATTCATTACGCAATTAACTGCACCTATCTCAACTGCAACTGAATCTAGACTATCTAAAAAATGTAAAATTGATTCTTTATGAGGTATTGTCACGTTGTAGGATTGCAATTTGTTATCAAGCACAAAAGATGAAAGCTCTGAATTTTTAATGAGTTGCTTATTATAACTAATAGGTATTCCTATTTGACTATATATCTCCCCATGCAATAAGGGACTTAGGCTGTGACTGATCGGATCTCCAATTACACCATATTTTCTCATTGCAAGATACTTTCTAATGTTGAATAAAATTCAGGGAATGAAATAGATATACACGAATTATTATCTAATTGTGTTTTACCCTCAGCTATCAATGAAGCAATTTCAAACGTCATTGCAATGCGATGATCGTCATAAGTTTTAATTAATGCACCATTAAGTTTTGTAGGACCTTTAATGATGAATCCATCATCTAGCTCTTCTACATCTGCACCCATATTTTTAAGATTATCACAGATAGCTTCTATTCTATCAGATTCCTTAACCCTTAGNTCTTCAGCTCCAGAGACTTTTGTTATNCCATGCGCTTGGGTTGCCATAAGAGCTAAAATAGGTAATTCATCAATAATTGAAGGGACATCGTTTTTATCTATTGTAATACCTTTAAGTTTTTGATGATACACCTCTACGTTTCCAATTTTTTCCCCATTTTCGATAGAAGTATTTATAAATTTTATTGTACAGCCCATTTTTTTTATAGCATTTAAGAAACCTGTTCGTGTAGGGTTTAATAAGAGTCTATTGAATTTTAATCTTGAATCTGAAATTAAACTTGCCGCAGCAATAAAAAATGATGCTGTAGAAGTATCTGAGGGTATAGTCAGATTCAACGGACTAAAATTATTGCTTTTAGATATACTTATTGACAAATCATTAGTTTTTATCTTGGCGCCAAGATTACTAAGCATTATTTCAGAATGGTTTCTAGACAATATCGGCTCAGTGATGGTTGTAGTCCCGGCTGCCCCTAACCCAGAAAATAAAAGAGATGATTTGATCTGTGCGCTTGCAATTGGAGAGTGATAGCTTATGCCATTCAATTTGCTTTTTTGTATTTTTATAGGAGATTTATAATCCTTGCTAATGATTTTTAATCCCATTTTTTTTAATGGATTAATTATTCTTTTCATAGGCCTTTTTGATAGGGAGTCATCACCAATAAGTGTTGCATTAATTCCTTGACCAGATAAAAGTCCTAGAAGTAGACGCATAGTGGTTCCAGAATTCCCGCAATCAAGTGGTTGATCAGGGTCTACAAAATTTCCACCATTTACAATTACACTATTTGAAGTCCTATCGTATTTAAGTCCACAACTTTTCAAGCATGATATAGTAGAAACTACATCATCCGCACTGGATAAATTCCGCAACTCAGATCTGCCATTTACTAGCGATGCTAGCATCAATGCACGGTGCGATATAGACTTATCTCCAGGAAGATTTAATGTTCCGCTAATTGCCATTGTTTTTCAATTCATCGGCAATTAAAAATGCAAGCTCAATTGCCTGATTTGCGTTCAACCGCGGATCGCAATGTGTATGATAACGATCTTTTAGATCTGATTCTGATATTTCATCAATCCCTCCAGTGCATTCTGTAACATTTTGACCTGTCATTTCTAGATGAATACCGCCGAACCAGGATCCTAGGCTATTATGTAGTTGGATATTTTTTTTCACCTCTGATAGTATTTCGTTAAATGGTCTAGTTTTTGTTCCATTTGAGCTTTTGATGGTATTGCCATGCATAGGATCGCAGGACCATACTACAATACGTCCTTCATCCGTTATTCTTTTAATTAATTTTGGAAGAAGATTATCCACTTTATCATTCCCATAACGAGCAAGAAGGGTAATCCTACCAGCAGTATTATCTGGATTGATCTTATCAATTATTTTAATCAAATCATCATGGTCTGTTGAAGGGCCACATTTGATTCCGATCGGGTTTTTAATGCCTTTGCAAAATTCAACATGCGCGCTATTTTCAAATCTTGTTCTATCCCCAATCCAAACAAAATGAGCAGATGTATCGTATATATCTCCTGAGGTTGAATCTANTCGNGTAAGTGCNTCTTCNTANGGAANGAGTAANGCCTCATGGCATGTATAATAATCGGTTTTTCTTAATTGGGGAGTATTNTCAGTTGTAACNCCAAGTGCATCCATAAAATTCAAACTNTCTTGTATTTTATTAGCNAATTTTCTATATCTTTCATATTCAGATCCNGATTTCAAAAACCCCATATTCCANGAGTTTACAAAACGAAGGTCAGCATAGCCTCCATCAGCAAATGCCCTCANNAAATTNAGTGTTGANGCNGCTTGTGAATATGCTTTAAGCATTCTATCGGGGTCNGGTTTGCGTACAGTTTCATCAAATTCAATTCCATTAATAATATCNCCNTTATAGCTTTCAAGTTCTTGACCATTNTTTTGCTCAGTNGGNCTACTCCTTGGTTTGGCAAATTGNCCTGCCATTCTACCAACTTTAACAATCGGAAGATTTGTNCCTGAGGTAAGTATGATTGCCATCTGTAAAATTACGCGAAACGTATCTCGAATATTNTCAGCATGGAATTCTGAAAAGCTTTCAGCGCAATCACCACCTTGTAGTAAAAAACCATTACCTTCAGCAACCTCAGCAAGCGAATTACTAAGAGACCTTACTTCTCCTGCAAAAACAAGCGGAGGAAACCCTTTTAAGGTTTCTAGAACTCTATTTAAATGCTCAGGATCTTTATAATCNGGAATATGNTTTGCTTTATATTTTTTCCAACTATCTAGCTGCCACATCATTTAATTCCTTTAGTTGTTTATCAAGAGACTCTGTCGATTTTCTTAATTTCGAAATCGTTGGCATTGTATAAGGATTATACAATTGGAGATCAGTATAAAGATCCCANGTGTCATTACATGTTTGCTCAACAAGATCTAGCAAGTCCTTAAATCCTTGCGTGTCAATTGATGTTTTATTAATCCCAAATTCTTTTAACATTCTACCNAGAAAATGGGTTATGCCTTGACTGCGAGCTGCGAGCCGATCATGCTCATCTGGTGNCATTTCAATTATTTCTANANGTTGATTTTTAAAAAACTCTTTCCATAAACTAAATTGATTATTGATATCATGAACATTATGCATCATCATTTTTAATTTTTTATTGGTTAAAAATGAATCTGGTCCAAACATTGGGTGCGTGGCTATGATACCTATATCTTGGGAAAGAAATTTTTTCATAATCTCAGTAGGGTAAGACTTTACGGAGCAAACATCAATTACCGTAGTTCCTTTATTCAATCGTGGTGCTATATCAACTATCAATGATTTAAAATGTCGGATTGGAACAGCTATAAAAATAACATCTTCTTCAAGAACCTTTTCTAAATTATGAAACTCAATACCGGGAAGAGGTGAAATTTCTTCAATATCATATCCAGAAATTTGGTACCCTTTTTGTAAAATACTTGCAAGTACTTTACCAAATCTACCCAATCCAATTATTCCAACACTATTCATAACATTTAAAGTTTTTTAACCCCAAGGAATAAAGTGAGGTTATGTTTTAAATCATGGATGCTTTCTTGTAGAATGTCTAGGCCATACAATTTTGCGCATGCTTTGTTTGCAATTACCCCAGCGGTTTTAGGTAATTTCCCTTCGGATAGTCTTCTAGCAGATTCAGCTGTGTCGTCTTCTTCAATCAATGGTCTCGTCCAAAAAAATTCACTTAAAAAATCTTTACATTGGCGTAGTGCTTGTTGATGAGAATGTATCTCTGTAATGTCACCAACATTCATCCCAGACAATCCGAGCAAATTTTGATCAACAGTGATATGAAACATTTCAATAATTGAGCAGCGATAATTTGCTAGAGCTTCAACGCTTTCAATCACCACCCCTCCCTGAGCATTCTCCATAGCAATTACACCATAATCAGTTTGATCAGATTCTAATCCCCCCAAAACGCTTTCCGATGAAATTTGGTATACGATATTATATTCACCAATTCCATGGTTAATTGCAAATTGCTTTGCAGCTTGCTCAGAAAAACTACCTTTTCCACCTTGAATTCCAATTGATTTCATTTATTTCCCTTCATTTTATATAAAAAAAAACCCCGATCAGGACCGGGGTTTTGAATAATCAGCATATAGCAGGTATACCTGGGATTACAAAACCCTCTCCCGAGTAAAAAAGAAATAGCTACTATAATAGTTTTTTGTTATTATATAATTCATAGGTTGAATATTAATCATTTCAATCATTGATACCAACGTTATTTTTTTTCCTTCTGAATTAATCTTGAAACATTAAAAATTTGATTAAAAATAGATTTTATATGCTCTTTTTTCAGCATTTTAAACTTTTTCGCCAATCGGCTGATTATTTCATTTTCCCTGTTTTTATCTAATATTTCAAGATTTGATTTTTTTTTAATTGAACCAATTTTATCTGAAATTTCTAGGCGTCTTGTTACGAGTGTAAGGATTTTATCATCATATTCATCTATTTTATTTCTTAGCTCGTTAATTTTATTTTTTGAATTCATTCAAAAAAATACAAATTACTATTATAAGTGTGAAAACATATTTAATTAATTTTTTGGTTGAAACACCTTAATTTTTAATATGAGTACACAGTATAAACGAGTAGCTTTCCATACCATGGGATGTAAATTAAANTTTTCTGAATCTTCTATGATTTCTAGAGAATTTGTNAATCAAGGATTTGAAAAAGTTGACTATAAAGATAAAGCCGACATTTATGTTTTAAACTCCTGTTCAGTTACAGAAAATGCNGATCGAGAGGCCAGAAAATTAATTCGACAGGCAAAGCGAAAAAATCCCAATGCCACAGTTGCAATTATTGGCTGTTATGCCCAGTTAAATCCAAATGAAATCGCTCAAATTGAAGGCGTAGATTTAGTACTTGGCGCTGAAAATAAATTCAACCTACTTAATGAGCTTGATCAATTAAATTTAAATGGAAAACCAAAAATTGTGCGCTCTCCTATTACCCATACAAATTCATTTATGCCCTCATATTCTTCAAAAGAAAGAACTCGATCTTATTTAAAAATTCAAGATGGCTGTGATTATACATGTTCTTTTTGTACTATTCCATTAGCGCGAGGAAAAAGTAGAAGCGACACAATTGATAATACATTAAGAATAGCCAGCCAGGCTATTGAAAATGGNTCTAGAGAAATTGTACTAACAGGAGTAAATGTAGGTGATTTTGGTAAAAATCATAAAGAATCTTTTATTGCCTTAATTAAACAATTAGATGATTTNCCTATTGATCGTATAAGAATATCATCAATCGANCCAAATTTATTGACNGATGAAATAATTAAATTTTGCGCATCTTCGGAAAAATTTATGCCACACTTTCATATTCCTNTACAATCAGGATCAGATAAAATACTTAGCTTAATGCGAAGAAGATACAAAAGGAATCAATTTCAACATTGTATAGCTACAATCAAAAAATATATGCCTGATGCAGCGATAGGCGC
>PASZ01000033.1 GCA_002712245.1 Fidelibacterota bacterium
CGATTGAAAAAGGGTATTTTCAATATGAGATATCTCGATCAGCTTCATCTCATCAGAAAAAAATAGATAATAAAGAACTAATACATGTTGGCGTAAACGAATTTGAGAAAATCAATGAAGAGATTGAAATACCAATTTTAGAAATAGGGCAAGAAGTAGAATCCTATCAAAAGAATAAAATAAGAGAGTTGAGAAAAAATAGAAATGATGAAATCACTCAACAGGCGCTTAAAAAAATTCAAAAAGCCTGTAAGAATGGAGACAATTTACTTCCATCGATAATTGCAGCTGCAAAAGCACATGCGACTATGGGTGAAATAGTAATAAAAATAAAAGATGAATTTGGTGAATGGAATGAAACTTCAGTGTTTTAAATTCGTTAGTATAAAACAGCTAATTTATTTCAATAATGAATAATAAAATTTATAGTTTAGTCACTGGTGTTATAGTGGTCATTTTATTTTGGATAGGATGGGTTTCTCTAAATCCTGCAGATAAAAAAGCCATGGCGCAGTTCATTTCAGTTAAAGATTTGGTTGATGAAAATATTTCCAAGCGTACCAAGCTTGGTGGACTTGTTAAAAATGGTTCAATAGAAATTTCTGAAGCAAACCAATTAGATTGTATTTTTATTTTGAAAGAAGGNGAGAATGAGTTAGCGGTNAATTATAATAAAACTCGNCCTGACNTGTTTAAGGATGGTGCAGAAGTCATTGTAACAGGTGAATATCTCAATGGAGTTTTTTATGCCGATGAATTACAAACTAAATGCGCTTCACGCTATGAAGGCGACCTTAGAAACGAATCTAACTACAATCTTGAAGAAATAGATACATGACCCCTATCGCTGGTAGTGTAGCACTCAATCTAGCTTTTGGTTGCAGCATTTTATCAATAATTACATTATTCTTTTATAATCGCACAGCAGATCATAGGCTGTTTCTTACTGGCCAACGCTTAGGTCTTGCGGTTTCTTTTTTTGTTTTCATTGCTACTTTTGTCCTTAGTTATCAATTGTTAATTAGCAATTTTGATATTGATTATGTTGCACGCTATACAAGTTTTGAAACACCAACGATATATAAAATTTCAGCATTATGGGCTGGTCAGTCTGGCTCATTACTTTTTTGGCTATTTATTTTATCTATATTTAATACAATTACAATTATTCAAAACCAGTCAAAACATCATACCTTAATGCCTTGGGTAATTATTACAATGTCTGTTACGCAGGGATTTTTTCTGATATTAACTAATTTTATTACAAATCCCTTTGAGCCTACCCAGACTGATTTTATTGTTGAAAATGGAAATGGACTTAATCCATTATTGCAAAATGTTACCATGGCTATTCACCCNCCCATGCTTTATTTGGGATATGTCGGGTTTACAGTTCCATTTGCCTTTGCATTCTCAGCTTTGGTAAATAAAGATACTGGTGTACTTTGGATTCGAAGTATTCGTAGATGGACATTGGTTACTTGGCTATTCTTAAGTATAGGTATTATTCTTGGCGGTTGGTGGGCATACCAAGAACTTGGATGGGGTGGTTATTGGGCATGGGACCCTGTTGAAAATGCAAGCTTTATGCCCTGGCTGACTGCCACTGCATTTTTGCATTCAATCATCATTCAAGAAAAGAAAGATATGCTCAGGATCTGGAATATGGTTTTGATTATACTAACTTTTAGTTTGTGTATTTTTGGAACTTTTTTAACAAGATCAGGTGTAATGAGCTCTGTTCATTCCTTCACAGAATCTTCCTTGGGACCCGTATTTCTGATATTTGTATTTATCATTCTTATTTGCTCATTTGGGTTGATGTATTTTCGCATAGAAGATTTGCGATCTCCAAGAAAAATTGAATCTGTTACTTCAAGAGAAAGCGGGTTCCTCTTCAATAATTTAATTTTTGTTGTTATTTGCTTTGCTGTTTTTTGGGGCACGCTATTTCCAGTGATCTCAGAGGCAATAACTGGCAATAAGATTTCAGTAGGACCTCCTTTTTTCAATCAGATAAATATACCAATAGGTCTTGCATTATTAGCGCTTACAGGAATAGGGCCCCTTTTAGCATGGAAGGGGACTTCCAATCAAAAGTTGATACAAAAATTCACTTTTCCAACTTTACTTTTTTTGATTTCGGCAGTCGCTTTTACCTTTTTTAAAATGACTGGATATGTTGTCATTTCATTCAGTCTATGCGTTTTTGTTTTTGCTGCAATATTTAGTGAATTTTTTAAAGGGATTCAGGCAAGAACGTCAAAATTTGGTGAATCAACCTTACTTGCATTTTACAAAATGATTCATAAAAATCGCTCTAGGTATGGTGGTTATATTGTACATCTTGGAATTGTATTAATGTTTATAGGATTTACTGGCCATGCATTTGATAAAGAAAAAGAATTTGGAATAAAAGTNGGNGANTCTGAAAAAGTAGCAAATTACAATTTNCAATTAACCAGAATGTTTGAAGAAGAGAGACCAAATCATTATGCATGGATTTCCGATTTACGCGTCACGGACAATAATGGAAATTTCATAACCAATCTTCGCCCTGAGAAAAGAGTATATTTTCATAGAAATCCTGATGTAAATAAGCGTCAACCGCACAGCGAACTAGATATATTCTCAACATTGAATAAAGATATCTATTCAATTTTTTCATCGGTAAGCAATGATAATAATACCGCATTTATAAAAATTATGGTTAATCCATTGGTTAAATGGGTATGGATTGGAGGTTATTTACTAGCCTTTGGTACCGTTATTGCGCTTTGGCCTCGTAAGGATTAATTATGGATTTACTTAAAGATTATTTATTTACTTTAATTGTTTTTTTAATTCCGATTATGTATTCCATTCAGCCACTCCTACTTCCTAAAATTAGTACAGTAAAAACTTCAAACAGCAAAGACATCCTTAGAAGAAAAAAAATCGTATTATACCGCCAAATCAAAGAACTTGAAATGGAATACGATATTGGGAATTTAGATAAAGAAGATTTTATTAATCGTAGATCAGAATTAAAAACGGAAGTATCGGAGATTATTACTGAGCTAAAGAAAAAATAAATGTTATCTGTTGATCGTATATATAAAACCTTTAACAGATTTAATATTCTAAATGGTATTTCATTTTCTCAGCAAGAAGGCGAAATTCTAGCTTTAATGGGCAAGAATGGCTCAGGCAAGACAACCCTATTACGCATAATTGCGAGAATTATGAAACCAGACTCAGGCAGTATTCTTTTTCAAGGAAATGAATTACTATCAAATAATAGCCTATTTAGAAAAAATTTACTTTATCTTGGCCATGACCCTGGAATGTATTCATTTTTATCTGCTAAAGAAAACTTACGGTTTGCACTTAGTTTTCGATATAATTCTCAACCAATAACAAAAATTCAAAAAGTTTTAGATCATTTTGAATTATCACGTTTTTCTAGTGAGCCAATATCTGTTTTTTCAAAAGGAATGCTGCAAAGGCTTAAGCTTGCTTATGTAGAGCTTAGTAGTTGGGATTTATTATTATTCGATGAACCGTTCACGGGTCTTGATAAAAATGGTATTGATTTAGTAGGTCAATTAATTAAAAAATGGAGAGATAAGAATAAGACAGTAATTATGGTTCTTCATAATGAACATCGAGCAAAGCAGATTGCAGATAAGAAGCTTTTAATTGATTCAGGAAAGATTATTTTAGATTAATGTTATTTTCTCTTATCAAAAAAGAGCTGATGATGGAATTTCGNTCAAAACAAATTATTNTATCTATGCTATTTTTCGGATTAGCCATCATTCTTATCTTTGCATTATCNTCAAATGTTTCAAGAGTAATTTTAACAAATTATGCCCCNGGNATGTTTTGGTTNATGAATTTATTTATTATAGTNTTAGGNGTNCATAGGTCTTTTGCTTACGAAAAAGACTTCGATGCTTTTTCTATTTTAATTTCNAANCCTATTGATAGAGGATTGATATTTNTTGCAAAATGGGTTAGCGGTTTNTTATTTATTTCAGTGACTCAATTTGTAATATTTGTACCATTTTTTAAATTACTTTTACTTGAATTTCCTGAAAATACCTTACTTTTTTTAAGTACAACTTTATTTATAAATATTGCAATAATGGCTGTTGCAAATCTTATTTCTGGGATTGTCTTAAGATCAAAATTTAGTGAAATTCTTTTACCTCTGCTTTTATTTCCATTGCTTTCACCCATTGCNATTGCAGCTACAAAAATTTCAAANANCGTAATAAGCTTACAGCCATTTGCGATGTGGAATGAATGGTTTCTAATTATTGCTTCAATTATCGTAATTTTTGGTCTCGCAGGATATGCATTATTTGATTATGTTGTAGAAGAATNATGAAGNTATTTTTTCAAAACAAAAAAAATTTAATTTTACTAATCATTGTATCTATTCTATTTATAGTGAANTTGATTAATATAATTTTCTTTACTCCTATGATAGCTGATCAGCATTGGGCTCAAAAAATATTTTATGTACACGTGCCTTCAGCATGGGTAGGTTTTTTAGGATATTTTATAGTCATGATTTCAGGCTTTATGCTTTTAATTAAAAACGACATTAAATGGGATGATACAGCTCTTGCTGCAGCTGAAATTGGTACTTTTTTTATGGCCCTTGTTTTGATAACTGGACCAATATGGGCTAAGCCTATTTGGGGAACAACATGGATATGGGAGCCGAGACTTACTACNACTCTTATTTTATTTTTGTATTANATGGGNTANTTTATGTTTAGATCTTTTGGAGGAAATATTGANCGNATAAGACGCCANGCTGCNGTATTAGGNATCATTGCATTTATAAATGTTCCAATTATTTTTCTATCTGTTCANTTTTGGGACCCTGAAATTCAATCTCATCCACAAGTNGAAATGGCTAANCAACCACCAGANATTTTATATTCGTTTNTATTTTCATTATTAGTATTNACCNTTATGTTNATTNTAATGCTNAAATANAAAGNTNATTTGATCAATNTNAAAAANCTGNNAAATNAAAATGTATAATTTTTTTAATTATTTTNTACTNGTNTATATNATTGTTNTNGGGGCAATANTTTTTTGGTTTATTTTTCATTTTTTNAATGAAAAAAAGTTATTTCTTTCAAATAAACANCTTAGTTTAGANAAGGATGATTCTTAGNTATGNCTAGAAAAATTGTACATATAGTAGGAACGGGTACTATNGGTGANCCTTTAATTGGNCTTTTTTGNGACTATAAAGANCAATTAGGNATTGATCAGATTANCTTCCATAAAAANACCCCACTAAAAGATGATCGCTCAAAAGTAATCAGNCTTTTAAAAAGGGGNGCCCGAATTGCAGTTAATGAAGATAANNTAAGNGGATTTAAAGAATTAGGGNGTTGAACCTGATTTAAACTCTGAAGAAGCAATTTCAAGGGCCTCTGTAGTAATAGATTGCACTCCATCTGGCATCGGTAGAAGCAATAAAGAAAACTATTATTCAAAATTTTCTGATAAAGTTAATGGTTTTATTGCTCAAGGTAGCGAGGATGGGTTCGGGATGAAGTATGCTAGAGGTATTAATGATTCAGTTATGAAAGAAAATATTGAAAATAAATTTATCCAAGTTGTTTCATGTAACACACATAACATTTCATGTATTACTAACACCATAGCAATGAAAGAACAGGGCCCTGACAATCTAGAAGAAGGTCGTTTTATCTGCATCAGAAGAGCGAACGATACCAGTCAATCAGGAAGTTTCATTGCTGCTCCATCAGTAGGAATTCATGATAATGATAGCTTTGGATCACATCATGCAAAAGACTCATATGAGCTTTTCTCAACACTTGGGTATGATTTAAATATGTTTTCTTCTGCAATGAAAGTAAATAGTCAATACATGCACGTTTTATGGTTTTATTTAAAAACGAAGGAAACTATAACCCTAAATGATGTATTGGATAGGCTGCATGGCAATGATTTAGTTGCAACTACATCAAAAAATATGACATCTACTGTATTTTCTTTTGGTAGAGACCACGGTCATTTTGGAAGAATATTAAACCAGACTGTTGTTGTTGAGCAATCATTGCATGTAAAAAATGATCATGAAGTATATGGTTTTTGTTTTACGCCTCAAGACGGAAATTCAATTTTAAGCAGTATTTCATCCACTGAACATTTTCTTTATCCACATTCCTTTGAAGATAAAGTTCAATGTTTAAGTGAACTTTTCTTTCAAGAAATTTGAATATTACTGTTAAAAAAATAGTAACTGGCCCTTTTCAAGAAAATAGCTTCATTGTTTGTTTAAATGATCAAAGCGAAGCAATATTAATTGATCCTGGAGATGAGCATCAGTTGATTATTGATCAAATTGACAAAGATAATCTTAAGCCCATAGTCATATTAAATACCCATGCGCATTTAGATCATATTGGGGCAGTATCTAAATTAAGAGATATCTACAATATTCCGTTTTATCTCCATAAGAAAGAAAGTATTATTCTTGATTCTTATGAGGCTAGCTGTGAATTATTTGGCCTACCTATAAAACAAAAACCAAAAGTTGATAAATGGCTTGAAGATGAGAATAATTTGAGATTTGGAAATTTCTTGGTTAATATAATTAAAACACCTGGACATACTCCAGGTGGGATTTGCTTTGAAATTGAAAATCATATTTTTGTAGGTGATACTCTATTCTTGGGTAGTGTAGGTAGAACTGATCTTCTTGGTGGAAATTGGGATGTATTGCAAAAATCATTAATTAATTTAATCAATTCAGTAGATCATAATAAAATTATACACCCCGGCCATGGTGAAGATACCAAATTAAAGTATGAATTAATCTCCAATCCCTATTTAATTTCTCTCAATAATAATGTTTAGAATATTTAATGAAAATCATAGATTATTTTAACAATTCAGATAAGACACTTTTTAGCTATGAAATTATTCCACCATTTAGAGGAGGATCATTGCAAAAAGTATTTGAATTAGTAGAGCAATTGATGCCATTTAACCCTCCCTTTATAGATCTAACTAGTCGGTCAGCTGAGTCATATTATCAGGATGATGGAAGTGGTCAGTTAAGTCAACATATCAGAAGAAAGCGTCCAGGTACGATTGGAATAAGTGCTGCTATAAAAAATAAATTTAATATTGAAACAGTTCCACACATTTTATGCAATGGTTTTACCAAAGAAGAAACAGAAGATGCGTTAATTGAACTTAACTATTTAGGGATAAACAATGTATTAGCTGTTCGTGGAGATGAATTAAGAACAAATCCAATTGACGATAAAAAAAACAGAAACAAATATGCAAGCGATCTTGTCACGCAGATTTATGAAATGAATTCAGGTAAATATCTTGAACCATTAATTGATCCATTCAAAACAAATTTTTGTATTGGAGTTGGCGGTTATCCTGAAAAACATTTTGAAGCCAATGATATGAATACAGATATTAAAAAACTAAAACAGAAAGTTGATAATGGCGCTGATTATATTGTGACACAAATGTTCTATGATAATAAAGCATACTTTAAATTTGTTGAGATGTGCAAAAAAGAGGGAATAGATAAACCTATTATTCCTGGAATAAAAATTTTATCAACAGAATCGCACTTAACAATGTTGCCAAAACATTTCCATATTAATCTCCCAAGCGAGCTGATTAGCGCTGTTGAGGGTAAATCAAAAACTGAAATTAGAAATGCTGGAATCAATTGGGCGGTAAAGCAAGTAAATGAGCTGATTGAGGCTAAAGTGCCTTGTGTTCATTTCTATATAATGACGTCGGCAAAATCAGCTATTCAAGTAGTTTCTGAATTCATTTAATATAAAATGAAAATTACAGTAGAATCTTTTGCAAAGACTTTGTTTTCATTGATAAATGAAAACAAGAAGCTATTGATTGGTCTTTCTGGAGGTATGGATTCTGTCGTTTTATTGGATTTATGCAAAAAAATAATACCACCTAGAAAGTTACTCGCAATACATATCAACCATGGCTTAACAATAGAATCGGATAATCATGAAAAATTTGTTCATAAAATATGCATCGATAAAAAAATACCCTTGATTCTAAAAGCTGAAAAAAGAACTAAAAAAAGAAATGAAAGTGATGAGATGTGGGCAAGAAGAATTAGATATAATCATTACTTTAAAACATTAGTTGAAAAAAACTATGATTATGTTCTTACTGCACACCATGCAAATGATAATTGTGAAACAATCATTATGAATTTAGATAATGGATGTTCAATCAATGGATTAAAGGGAATACCCCCAGTAAATGGTAAAGTTATAAGACCTTTAATAGGTTATAAAAAAATTGATATAATCAATTACGCTAAATCAAATAAAATCAAACATGTTGATGATTTATCTAATAATGACTTATCAATAAAAAGAAATTATGTTAGAAAAAAAGTCCTAACTAAATTTGAAGAAATTGATAAAGATATTATAAATAAATTTTCCAATATATCAAATAAGGCAACTGAATCTGTTTCTAAGCTTAATTTGATAATTAAGTCATTTGCTCAAAGTATACCAAAAAATTCACTAGGGTATATTGAAATTAAAGATGAAGAACTTAATTATTTCACTACTTATCATAAACTTACATTGATTAAAGAAATAATAGGTGAAACAAATTTACCATGGAGATCTCATAAATTTAACTTGCTTAAGGATTACATTTCAAAATCAAAAACTGGATCAAACTTAAGACTAAACGAAAGCTGGATGATCTTAAGAGATAGAAAAAAATGGATCTTAAATCAAAATAAAATAAGAAAAACAAATACCACTATTGATAAATTTGGAAAATATATCCTTAATAATGGCTATTCTTTATTGTTGTCAAAAACTGATAAATCAATGTTTATTAATGATAAAAATATAGAAGTCATAGATTATGATAAAATTAAAAATAAAAATCTTAAGATCAGATCATGGGAACATGGAGACTGGTTTCAGCCGCTTGGTATGCAAGGAAAGAAAAAAATTTCAGACTTTTTAGTTGATTGTAAAATTGATTGCTTTGAAAAAGAAAACCAACTTGTGCTAACAGCTAATAATGATATTATTTGGCTTTGTGGAAAAAGAATTAGCGATAAGGTTAAAGTGACAAAAAATACTTCAACAATGATGGAACTTTCATATGAAAAATATGTACAATATGATTGAACCAAAAAATCTAAAAGAGGTAATTTCCAAAGAGGAATTAAGCTTAAGAATTACAGAGATTGGTGCTGAAATATCTGATAGTTATAATTTAGAATCTGTAGTTTTTATTGTGGTTTTAAATGGTAGTTTTATATTTGCATCAGATTTGATTAGAGCTGTGAATATTGAATGCGAAGTTGATTTTATTAAAGTTACTAGTTATTCAGGAATGAAATCTGAGGGAAAAATTAATTTTGAAAAAGATTTATCTACAGAAATAGCTGGAAAAAATATCATTATTGTCGAAGATATCATAGATACTGGAAATACTATTAGTTTTATAAAAGAATTTATTGATAATAAAAATCCAAAATCGTTGAAAATAGCCACTCTACTCTTAAAACCTAAAATTGCAAAGCTTGATTTTAAGATTGATTGGGTAGGTTTTGAAATTTCACCAGAATTTGTTGTAGGATATGGCTTGGATTATAATCAAAAATTAAGGAATTTAAATGCAGTATATAGACTTGGGGGAGTTAATTAAGAAATGAATTCTAATTCAAACAATATAAATAAAAAGAAATCAAATAATCAGAACAAAAAGACTGATCCTGGACTAGATAAAAATCCTGACAATTTTGAATGGAAAAAAGCTAGCAAATCTAGTTTTGTTTGGATCTTTATTTTAGTTTCAGCAGTTTTCTTGTCAAATTTCTTTACAAACCCAAATGGCGATGAAGTTGAAGTTCAGTATTCACAATATCGATCATTTTTAAACAAAGGGTTGATATTAAAAGCGCAAATTGTTGATGAGGTATTCCATGGAGAGCTTGCTCAGGTACAGACAATAACTAACAGGCGGGGTTCATCAGTTGACTTAAAAAGATTCAGATTAAAATTGCCATTTATTGATAGAGATGTAATGAATGAATGGGATAAAAATGGTGTTGACTATAGCTTTAAACAGCAAACTGTTGATTGGACAGGTTATTTTCTTAATCTTTTGCCCTGGATAGTAATTTTAGGTTTTTGGATTTTTCTTATGAGAAGAATGCAAGGCGGTGGCGGTGGAATGAAATCAATATTCAACTTTGGTAAAAGCAAGGCAAAGATTTGGACATCAGATATGCCTAAAGTGACTTTTGATGATGTTGCGGGATGCGTAGAAGGAAAAGAAGAGCTCCGTGAAGTTGTTGAATTTTTAAAAAAACCTAAACAATTTCAAAAATTAGGCGCCAAGATTCCCAGAGGTGTTCTTCTTGTAGGTCAACCGGGAACTGGAAAAACTTTATTAGCTAGAGCGGTAGCGGGTGAAGCAAATGTTGCTTTTTTTAGTCTTAGTGGAGCAGATTTTGTTGAAATGTTTGTAGGAGTTGGAGCATCAAGAGTAAGAGATCTTTTTGAGCAAGGAAAGCGCAACCAGCCTTGTATAATCTTTATTGATGAATTAGATGCTGTTGGAAGACAAAGAGGCGCAGGTTTAGGGGGAGGGCATGATGAAAGAGAACAAACATTGAACGCCTTATTAGTTGAGATGGATGGTTTCGAGTCAAATGAAGATATAATTTTAATGGCAGCAACTAATCGACCGGATGTACTCGATGCTGCGTTGCTTCGCCCTGGACGATTTGATAGGCAGATTGTTGTTGATGTTCCTGATTTAAAAGGCAGACTCGGTATTCTTAAGGTGCATTCGAAAAAAATTGTAATGAACGATAAAAAGGTAAATTTAGAAGCGATTGCGCAAGGCACACCTGGAATGGTTGGAGCTGATCTTGAAAATATTGTTAATGAAGCAGCATTATTAGCTGCAAGAAAAAAGAAAAAATCTGTTGAGATGGCTGATTTTGAAGAGGCAAAAGATAAAGTGATGATGGGTGTGCAAAGGACAAGTGTTGTTTTATCTGATGAAGAAAAAAAGATTACAGCTTATCATGAAGGAGGCCATACTCTTGTTGCAGCGAGAACTAAAGGTGCTGATCCGGTTCATAAAGTCACAATCATACCTAGGGGTAGAGCATTAGGCGTTACAATGCAGCTGCCTATTGATGAAAAGCATGGATATTCGAGAGAATATATTACTGGAAGGTTAGCAATTTTAATGGGTGGAAGAGCGGCAGAGGAATTAATCTTTAAAGAAATGACTACTGGAGCTGGAAATGATATTGAGCAAGCTACAAGCATTGCTAGAAAGATGGTATGTGAATGGGGTATGAGTGATGTTGTTGGTCCTATGAATTTTGGAAAGAAAAATGAAGAGATTTTTCTTGGTAGAGAGATTCAAAGTCAGCGTGATTATTCTGAAGAAATGGCAAAAACCATCGATGAAGAAGTAGTTAAGATAGTTAGAAAAGCACAGCTAACCGCAAAGAAAATTTTAAAGAAGGACATTTCTAAATTGCATAAAATTGCTGAAGCATTATTAAAATATGAAACAATTAATGGTGAAGATGTTTTATCCATTGTGAATGGAAAAAAAATAAGACCTTCAAAGAATGGTTCTGCAGCTCCAAAGGCGCCCAAAAAAACTACAAGAAAAAATTAATTTACAATTAATATTTAAATTAGTTCAATAAAGCGCCTTTTGATAAGGCGCTTTTTGTATATATAAGATGAATAAAGAAAAATTTAAACTTTGGTTAGATGACCCAGATCATTGCTTGATAATGGGAATAATAAATATGACACCAGATTCATTTAGCGATGGAGGAAAATTTAACTCAATTAACAGTGCCATTGATTATGCATATAAGCTATTGGATACTGGTGCAGATATACTTGATATTGGTGGAGAATCTTCACGACCCGGAGCAGATCCAGTTTCAGATATTGAAGAAATCAATCGCATATCGCCTTTAATAAAAGAGTTAGGTAAAAATGATAATTGCTTGATTTCTATTGATACTTATAAATCTTCAACAGCTAAATTTGGGCTTGATAATGGAGTAGCTATTATTAATGATATTTCTGGATTAACATATGATTCAAAAATGGCAAGCGTTATTTCCAATTTCAATGCACCGGTTGTAGTAATGCATATGAAAGGTGCCCCTAAAACCATGCAAAAAAATCCAAATTACTTTGATTTAATTAAAGAAATTAAAAGTTTTTTCTCTAAACAAATAGAATTTGCAATTAAAAATGGTATCAATAGAAAAAATATTATCCTAGACCCTGGTATAGGATTTGGAAAGGAGTTAAATGATAATTTTGAAATCATAGGTAAATTAGATCAAATTTGTGATATGGGATATCCTGTTTTAGTTGGCCCTTCCAGAAAAGCATTTATTGGTGAAACACTAAATTTGCCTGTAAATGAACGATTAGAGGGAAGTTTAGCAGCTGCTAATGCATGTTTAATGAATGGAGCAAAAATTATTAGAGTTCATGATGTCGATGAAACAAAGAAAAGCCTATCAATTATTAAAAAAATTATTGGAAGTGCATAAATGGTTCTTTTTGAAATAGGTTTTTTAACTATAACGCTTATTGATCTTATTGATTTAACTCTAGTGAGCTGGCTTTTTCATAAAATATATCTTTATTTTAGAGGAACTAGAGCCGGTCAGATGCTTGTTGGTTTAATTATTTTAATGATTGGATCATTTGTTTTTAATGCCTTTGGGTTTAGCGCATCTTCGTGGTTAGTAAACCAATTTCAAACTGTTTTAGTAGTGGCATTTGTGATTTTATTCCAACCAGAACTTAGAAGACTTTTAATTTATGTAGGTCAAACACGATTTTTTCAGCAAATCTTTAGAGTTGGAGCACCTAAAACTATAACAGCTATTGTAGAAGCTACGTCACAACTTAAAGAAAAAGGTTGGGGTGGATTAATTGTCATTCAAAGAGAGACTGGATTGCGATCGTATAAAGATCAAGGAACTCTATTAAGAGCTGAAGTTACTACTCCATTATTACTATCAATCTTTAGCCCCTCTTCACCTTTACATGATGGTGCAGTCATTGTTCAAAATGATTTAATTGATTCTGCTGCCTGCATTTTGCCTCTCACTGAAAGTAAAATGGTTGATCCAGAAATGGGTACAAGACATAGAGCTGTGCTTGGTATTTCAGAAGAGACTGATGCTATTGTAATTTTAATATCGGAAGAAAGATCTCAAATATCCGTTGCTGAGAATTCGCGTTTTGTTGAAATTGATATGGATGATACTGCTTTAACGGAGTATCTTAATGATAAAATGTTTATTTCATCAGGTGATTAGAATATTAATTTGATATATGGATTTTAATGATATAAAAGAACTTTTTAAAAGAACAGAAAAAAAATTTTCTGAATTACGGAGGCATCTTTGACTTTCAGGCAAAAGAGAACGATTTAAATAAAATGCGTCAGCTTACTACTGACCAAAATTTTTGGGATGATAACCAATCTGCTTCTAAGCAATTAAAAAAAATTTCTTTATTAGAAAAAGATATTAATCTCTGGAAAAAAATTGATACCGCTGTAAATGATTTTAATATTTTAATTGAATTTTATGAATCAGATGATGTTTCAATTGAAGAAGTTGAAAATGAATTAGAAATCCTTGTTAATTTAGTAAATGATATTGAACTAAAAACTATCCTTGGTCAGCCGCAAGATATTCAAAATGCTATTATGACGATACATCCTGGGGCAGGAGGTACAGAAAGTCAGGATTGGGCCGAAATGCTTTATAGGATGTATAATCGCTGGTTTGAGAATAAGGGATTTAAAAAAAATGTAATTGATTTTCAGCCAGGAGATGAGGCAGGAATAAAAGACATTACCATTGAAATCCAAGGAGACTATGCTTATGGATTTTTAAAAGCTGAAGTTGGAGTACATCGATTGGTTAGAATATCTCCATTTGATTCAAATAGTCGAAGACACACTTCTTTTGCATCTGTCTTTGTTTTTCCCTCGTCTGATGATGAAATAGAAATTGAAATCGATCAAAATGATATTAGAATTGATACATATCGGGCAAGCGGCGCAGGAGGACAGCACGTGAATAAAACCGATTCAGCGATTCGCATAACTCATTTGCCAACGGGTTTAGTGGTGCAATGTCAAAATCAAAGAAGTCAGCATAAAAACAAGGCATCAGCACTAAAGGTTTTAAAAGCTAGGCTTTATCAACTTGAGATTGATAAAGAAAAAGAAGCAATTAAAGACTTAGAGGATAAAAAAAAGGAAATTGCTTGGGGCAGTCAAATAAGATCTTACGTTTTTCATCCTTATAATCTCGTCAAAGATCATAGAACGAATCATGAGACTGGAAATATTTCCGCAGTCATGGATGGCAAGATAGATAATTTTATAAGATCATTTTTAATTCATAAGATTGATAGTAATTAATTATAACCTGAAAGAAATTTTATGACAGAAGAAAGAAAAAGCCTTAATCAAATTATAAATATTCGTAAAGAAAAATTAAATAAAATTATTTCTAAAGGCATTAACCCTTATCCTCCAATATTTAAACCATCACATTTAAGTGGTGATATTTTATCAAAATTCAAAACCCATGAAAATAAATTAGTTTCCGTTGCAGGAAGAATTTTATCTATGCGAAAAATGGGTAAAGCTTCTTTTTTTCATTTACAGGATAGTTTGGGTAAGATTCAAATTTTTATTAAAAAAGATGACGTAGGTGAATCTGTATATGAAAACTTTCAGTTGATGGATATTGGCGATTTTGTAGGCATTGAAGGTGATGTTTTTAAAACAAAAGTTGGTGAAATATCTGTTAAGGTTAAATCTATGACTATTCTTTGTAAATCTATTAGACCTCTCCCAATTGTAAAAGAAAAGGAAGATGAGGTTTATGATGCATTTACAAGTAAGGAAATGAGATATAGGAACAGACACCTTGATCTAATTGTTAACCCTCAAGTTCGTGACACTTTTTTTAAAAGAACTAAAATAATTTCTAGTATTAGATCTTTCTTAGATGACCTTGGGTTTCTTGAGGTTGAAACACCTGTTCTTCAACCAATATATGGAGGTGCAAATGCAAGGCCTTTTACAACCTATCATAATGCATTAGATCAGCAATTTTACCTTAGAATAGCTGATGAGCTTTATTTGAAACGTCTAATTGTTGGTGGAATTGATAGAGTATACGAAATATCTAAAGATTTTCGTAATGAAGGAATGGATCGTAATCATAACCCAGAGTTTACAATGCTTGAATTCTATTGGGCTTATGCAGATTATGAAGATAACATGGAATTAGTTGAAAAAATGATTAGAAGCGTATCAAAGCAAGTTGATTCTGAAAAAATAAATTGGGATGGTATTGAAATTGATCTAACAGAGAAGTTTAAAAAAATCCCATTCTTTAAGCTGCTGAATGAAAAATTAGGAGAAGACATTTCTCAATTAGACACTAATAAATTAAAAAAACTTTGTATAGCCAATAATCTTTCAATTGAAAAGAATGAAAATTATGGTCAATTATTAGATCAACTTATGAGTGAATTTATAGAGCCAGAATTGATTCAACCAACATTTGTTATAGATTACCCTACAGTAATATCACCGCTAGCTAAGAAACATAGAAAAGGAAATTCTGATATTGTTGAGAGATTTGAACTTTTCATTGGTGGGTCTGAGTTTGCGAATGCATTCACCGAGCTCAATGATCCAGTTGACCAAAGAGAAAGGTTTGAATCTCAGCAAAAATTAGCCCTCAAAGGAGATGAGGAGGCTCATCCTTTAGATGAGAACTTTCTTCAAGCGATTGAAAGCGGAATGCCTCCCACAGCTGGAGTTGGCATTGGCATAGATCGACTAGTAATGCTTTTAACAGGAAATAGATCAATAAANGATGTAATTTTATTTCCAGCAATGAAAAATGAATAATAAATAAGTTGAATATTAGCTTTTACTTATCTTTAAGACATATACAATCAAAGCATAAAAGCGGATTTGTTAGGACGGCAAGCTTACTATCAATTCTAGGACTATCTATTGGAATCGCTGCTCTTTTGATAACCTTATTTATTTTAAATGGTTTTGAAAGAGTTATTTCTGAAAAAATTACTGAAATTGATGGCCATATTCGAATTAAGCATTTTCTAAATGAGCCATTAAATCCTTCGGAATACGAATTAGATAAAAAATTATTAGATAACAATAGTTTTTCACAAGGTATGTTTATTCAACGTCCAGCATTATTAAGAAAAGGTCAATTAGCAGAGGGTGTCATCATTGAAGGTATGAATAGTGTAGATCTTAACTTTATAGATAAACTACTAGTCGAAGGATCTTCTGATTTGTCTCACAAAGAAGTTATAGTTGGTCAACGCTTAGCGGAATTATACAAAATAAAACTCAATGATAAGGTTACCCTATTTGATTTATCAACAATTTATAAAAACAGAAAAAGATTTATGCAATTTTCAGTCAAAGGAATTTTTAATTCAGGGATGACAGAGTTTGATAAATCCTCTATTTATATTAAGATTGAAGATGCAAAAAATCTTTTCGAAATGGATGAACAAATATCTGGATACATTCTACGTTTGAAAAATGTTAGTGACTTGGATAATATAAATAAATTAATTAATTCAAATATATCATACCCATTAATGTCAATGAGCTGGAAAGAAAAAAATAGAGCGCTTTATAAATGGTTAAAAGTTCAACGTTGGCCCATCTTATTTATTTTTGGATTAATTACACTTGTAGCTATAGTAAACATCGTTTCTTCATTATTAATGATCATAATTGATAAAACAAAACAAATAGGGTTGCTTTCTGCAATTGGAATGCCCAGAAGAAAGATTAAAGAAATTTTTTTGATTAAAGGGTTAATTATTGGTTTTTTTGGCACTTCCATTGGGTCTTTAATTGCGGTTATTTTAGCATTTCTGCAAAACAATTATAAGATCATTGGAGTTCCTGAAGATATTTATTTTATGAATTTCATTCCAATTGATATAGATTTTAAGCAAATATTAATGATTTCTTTTATTTCATTGATTGTTTCTTCTCTTGTATCGTATTGGCCTTCGAGTCGTTCATCAAAAATACCGCCCTCTGAAGCATTAAAGTACGAATGAGTTTTTCTTCAATAATTGCTCGAAAGTTTATGTTCAGCCGCAAGGAAGTTGGCCCAAGCAGATTTACTGGATATATTGCTATAATTGGTATTGCGATTGGCACGATGGCCATGGTTCTTTCTATATCAGTTTTAAATGGATTTGAATCAAGAATTATTGAAAAAATCATTGGATTTGAGGGAGATATTAAACTTAGTGGAAATATTGATTTTGAGAAAAAAATTGATAATTTAAACTCTATAGATCAGATTGATGATTACTTATTATACAAGGAAAGAAAAGGATTAATTCTAGGTAAGGAGAATAGCACTAGAATGATTAATCTGAAATCTGTGGATATAAATAAATTAAGAGCATTCTATGAAATTAATCTTAATGAAGTAATTGATTCAGATTTACCAATTGTAATCATTGGCAAAACTACTGCAAGTAGATTGAATTTAAAAACTGGCGATGAAATTAAATTAATGAGCCCACTTGATCAAAATCTTGTTTGGGGGCTACCGCGGCAAGTTAAATGTATCGTAGGTGGAATTTTTGATGTTCAAGTTCTTGATTTTAATGATAGAGTAGCATTTATATCCTCAGAGGTTGGAAAAATACTTTTTACTAGAAAAAATAATTATGATGGAGTTGATATTAAAATAATTGAAGGTTCAGATGCCAATAATGTGAAAAAAAGTATAGTTGAATTAATTCCTAACTCAAAAGTTGAAACCTGGAAGGAATTGCATGGTAAGTTATTTAGCGCCATGAAACTTGAAAGAATTGGTTCTTTAATTGTTTTGAGTCTTATTGTATTAGTAGGCTGCTTTAATCTTTCTACAACACTCATGTTGACCACAATCCAAAAAATTAAACAATTTGGTATTTTGTCAGCGCTTGGAGCTACAAAAAAAATAATTAGAGATATTGTTATTCGGCAAGGTGTATTCACAGGTTCAATTGGAATTATTGTAGGTTTTATTGTTGGTTTTTCTGCAGTATTAATCCAAAATATATTTGGAGTAATAAAATTACCAGACGATATTTATTTTACATCTCATTTACCAATGATCATTTATGTTTCAGATTTTCTAATAATTTCTTTAGTGGCATCAGGAATGGTTTTGCTATCATCGATCATTGCTGCAAGGCGAACAGACTTAATTTCAACTTCAAATTCAATTGTACTTGAAAAATGATATTAACGGCAAAAAATTTGACAAAATCCTTTTCAAGCAGTGAAGGTAAATTTTATGTTTTTAAAAATCTCTCAATAAAAATTGACAAATCCGATTTAATCACTATCATGGGTCCGAGTGGCTCAGGAAAATCTACCCTATTAAATATTTTAGGAACCTTGGATACATTTGATGATGGGTCAATCGTATTTGACCAAAAAAATATCTCAGATTTAAATAAAGATCAAATATCTAAAATTAGAAATAAGCATATAGGGTTTGTTTTTCAATATCATCATTTAATTCCTGAATTCAACGCAATAGAAAATGTTCTTATTCCTCAACAAATTTTTGGCAAAAAAATTAATGAGCCCTACGCTAAAGAACTGCTTGACTATCTAGGTCTTTCTCATCGCATAAAACACTACCCTGCCCAGCTATCTGGAGGTGAGAAGTCAAGAGTTTCGATAGCTCGCTCTTTAATAAATAAGCCTGCTTTAATTTTCGCAGATGAACCAACTGGAAATTTAGATATCGAAAATGCTAAAAATTTGGTTCGTCTTTTTAAAAAAATAAATAATGATTTCGAGCAATCATTTGTTATTGCTACACATGATCCTCAGATTGCATCAGCAGGTAAAATAAAATACTTCTTGAATGAAGGTATTCTATCAATTTCAGATCATGTTTGAAGTTATTTAAGCTCTTATTAACTTTGAGCTAGAATGAAAGAAAATTTTTCCAAACGTGTACAGCATATTATAAAATATGCTAAAGAAGAAGCTATTCGTTTAGGTCATAGTTATGTTGGTTCAGAACATCTACTCTTAGGTTTATTAAGAGACAACACAGGGCTTAGTGCTAAAATTTTTGATATTTATGATTGCGATATCAAAGATGTTCAATCAATGATTGAAGATTTAATTAAAACATTAGGCAATACAATGACACTTGGTCATTTACCCTTAACTCGTCGAGCTGAAAGAATTTTAAGAAATGCTTTTAATGAAGCTGCTGCACTTGGAACAGGTATAGCTGATGATGAGCATTTACTTCTAGCTATTCTAAAAGAAAGTGAAGGCATAGCAAGGGAGGTTCTAAACTCGCATAATTTAGATTATGAAAGCGTTCTAGATTTAATTAATAATGAACCAGAAAGCGACCCAATTGATCTAAAAGAGCCTAAAATATCTAAATCCTCAAAATCTAAGACTCCAGCGCTAGATCATTTTTCAAGGGATATAACTGAATTAGCACGACAAAAGAAGTTAGATCCTGTAATTGGAAGAGAAGAAGAGATTCAAAGAGTTGCTCAAATATTATCTAGAAGAAAGAAAAATAACCCTGTATTGATTGGTGAGCCAGGTGTAGGAAAAACAGCAATTATTGAAGGATTGGGGCAAAAAATTATCGATAAAAATGTTCCCAGAACTCTTCATAATAAGCGAATTTTATCTTTAGATCTTGCTGGGCTAGTTGCTGGAACAAAATACAGAGGTCAATTTGAAGAACGCATGAAGACCATTATGCTTGAACTAGAAAAAACGGAAAATCTTATTTTATTTATTGATGAACTTCATACAATTGTTGGAGCTGGTGGCGCATCAGGGTCCTTGGATGCATCAAATATGTTTAAACCTGCTCTAGCAAGGGGAGATATTCACTGTATTGGGGCCACAACACTAGATGAATATAGAAAACATGTAGAAAAGGATGGTGCGCTTGAAAGACGTTTTCAAAAAATAAATATTTCACCCCCCACGCCTGCTGAATCAATTGAAATTTTAAAAGGTTTACAATCAAATTATGAAAAACATCATAATGTATCCTATTCTGAAGAAGCTATTAAAGCATGTGTCTATTTTTCTGATAGATATATAACTGATAAATTTCTTCCAGACAAAGCGATTGATGTTATGGATGAGGCAGGTTCAAGGGCCCATATTCTTAATATTAAAGTCCCTCAAAACATTATTGATCTAGAAATTGAGATTGATAAAGTCAGAAATAAGAAAAACTCTGTTGTTATGGAACAAAAATTTGAGGATGCTGCTAATTTGAGAGATAAAGAACAGAAATTATTGAATAAGCTTAATAAAATTCAAAAAAAATGGAAATCCAAAGAAGAGTTAAATCCTTCAATTATATCAGAAGATAATATTGCAGACGTTGTATCAACCATGACAAGAATACCTGTCAGGAGGGTTGCTGAAACAGAAGGGCAAAAACTCTTAAAGATGAATGAAGAACTAGCTGAAAAAATAATAGGCCAAAATCATGCAATTAAATCCCTAACTAAGGCTATTCAAAGATCAAGGGCAGGTTTAAAAAGGGAAGGGCGACCTATTGGAGTCTATTTATTTCTTGGTCCTACAGGTGTTGGAAAAACAGAAACAGTTAAAGTTTTAGCGAATTATTTATTTAGCAGAAGCGACTCTTTAATTAAATTAGATATGAGTGAGTACGGCGAACGTTTTGCAATGTCAAGATTAATTGGTGCCCAACCAGGGTATGTAGGCTACGAGGAAGGTGGGGAGCTAACAGAAAAAGTTCGGAGAAATCCCTATTCAGTAGTTTTATTTGATGAAATTGAGAAAGCGCATCCAGATGTATTTAACCTCCTTCTACAGCTATTTGATGAAGGCGTAATTACCGATAGCTACGGAAGAAAAATAGATTTTCAAAACACAATCATGATTCTAACATCAAATATTGGAACAAAAGAAATTCAAAATGCTTCTAGCTTTGGATTTAATGATCCATCTGAAGATGTTGACAATAATAAGATAAAAAATAAAATTTTGGATAAAGTCAAAAATACTTTCAATCCCGAATTCATAAATAGACTTGATGAAACAATATTATTTAATATTTTAAATAAAGAAGATGTAGTTAAAATTATTGATTTACAATTAGCTGATCTTCATTATAATCTAACTAAAATTGGCCTTTCAGTTTCAATTCCAAAAAAAGCTAAACTTTTTTTGGCAAAAGAAGGATTTAGCTCTGAATATGGCGCAAGACATTTAAGAAGGACAATCCAGAGTTTAATCGAAGACCCTTTATCAGAGCTCTTACTTTCAAAAACTTTTGATAAGTGTAGTCGTATCAAAATTGATGTAAAATCTGGCAGTTTTGAGTTTTTACCAATTCCTCAAAAAAAACCAAAAAAATCTGAAAAATCCTCCTAATTTTTGCAAATAAGTATGTCATTATAGCATACTATTACATATACTTATGCCAAAATGATTTATTAGGTAATTTGGCATATTTATTGCACCATACTAACATATAGGCAGTTTTTAAATTTTAGGAGAAATAAAATGGGAAAGATTATTGGTATTGATTTAGGTACAACTAATTCATGCGTTGCTGTTCTTGAAGGGGGAGAGCCATCAGTCATCAGTAGCTCTGAAGGTGGAAGAACAACTCCATCTGTAGTTGCGTTCACTAAAGAAGATGATCGATTAGTTGGGCAACCAGCAAAACGTCAAGCTGTTACAAATCCACAAAATACTATTTTTTCAATAAAAAGATTTATGGGTAGAATGTTCAAGGAAGTTAATTCTGAAATAAAAGATGTTCCCTATAAAGTTGTCAAAGGAAAAGCAGATTCAGTCGAAGTAAAAATTTCTGATAAAACATACACACCTCCTGAAATAAGCGCAATGGTATTGCAAAAATTAAAACAAACTGCTGAAGAGCATCTTGGTAGCGAGGTTACAGATGCAGTAATCACAGTTCCAGCATATTTTAATGATTCACAGCGCCAAGCAACAAAAGATGCTGGTAAAATTGCAGGATTAAATGTACGTAGAATTATTAATGAACCTACAGCTGCATCTCTCGCTTATGGATTGGATAAGAAAAAAGAGGAAACTGTAGCAGTATTTGATTTAGGTGGTGGCACATTCGACATATCTATCCTTGAGCTTGGTGATGGTGTTTTTGAAGTTAAGTCAACAAATGGAGATACGCATCTTGGTGGTGATGATTTTGATCAAAAGGTTATAAACTGGATTGCTGATGAATTTAAATCTAGCGATGGAATTGATTTAACAAAAGATCCGATGGCACTCCAAAGATTAAGAGAGGCTGCTGAAGGAGCTAAAAAAGAACTTTCAAGCTCTAAACAGACTGAAATTAATCTGCCTTTTGTCACTGCGGATTCATCAGGACCTAAGCATTTAAATATGACTCTATCACGCGCTAAATTTGAAGAACTTGTTTCAGATTTAGTTGACAGAACAGTTGATCCTTGTAAGAAAGCATTAAAAGACGCAAACCTATCGACCTCAGACATTCATGAAGTTATTTTAGTTGGCGGATCTACAAGGATACCAAAAATTCAAGAAAAAGTAAAAGAAATTTTTGGAAAAGAGTTAAATCATAGTGTGAATCCTGATGAGGTCGTGGCGCTTGGTGCAGCAATTCAAGGTGGTGTTTTAGCTGGTGATGTAGACGACA
Organism: Fidelibacterota bacterium; assembly: GCA_002712245.1. Lineage (GTDB taxonomy): Bacteria > Fidelibacterota > Marinisomatia > Marinisomatales > TCS55 > TMED108. Next base: position 22,871 of record PASZ01000033.1, read on the forward strand.
TCCTCCTGTTAGATGTTACCCCGCTTTCCTTAGGCATTGAAACCCTTGGGAGCGTAGCAACAAAATTAATCGAAAGAAATACAACAATTCCAACAAAGAAATCCCAAGTTTTTTCAACTGCAGCAGATAATCAAACTACTGTAGAAATTCACGTTCTCCAGGGAGAGCGAGAGATGGCTGTGGATAATAAAACGATTGGAAGATTTCATTTAGATGGAATTCCACCAGCCCCAAGAGGCATTCCTAAAGTAGAGGTTACCTTTGATATTGATGCAAATGGCATTTTAAATGTTGGTGCAAAAGATAAAGCTACTGGTAAAGAGCAAAGTATTCGCATTGAAGCCTCAAGTGGACTTTCTGATTCGGAAGTTGAAAAAATGGTCAATGATGCTAAAAAACATGAATCTGAAGATAAAGAAAAGAGGGAGTTAATTGATATTCAAAATCAATCAGAACAATTAATCTATCAAACTGAAAAGAATCTTGATGAATATAAAGATAAATTAGATGATTCAGAGAAAAAATCACTGCAAGAAGCTATGGATAAATTGAAAGCTGCTAAAGATGGTGAAGATTTTGAAAATCTTAAATCTAGCTTAGATGAATTAAATAATGCCTGGAATGCTGTTGCATCCAAAATGTATGATTCTGCCAAAGAAGCTGGTTCTGCTCAAGCTGATGAAGGTAGCTCATCTAAGAAAAAGGGTAAAAATAAGAAAAAGGATGATGCAGAAATAGAAGATGCCGATTTTGAAGTTGTAGATTGACCTTAAATCATTTCATCATTAAAAAAAAGCACACTTTTTAAGTGTGCTTTTTTTGTTTATGGAACTCAAGAGACGTAATTTCATACTAATGTGTAAAGCTTCAATTATAAAATGAGAAAAAATAGCCAACAATTATTAATTTTTTCAACAATTACATTTTTTATCTTATTGATATATTTATTTCGACCAAACCTATGGCAGGATAGAATAGAAAAGTACTTAAATAGTCAATTAAGTAACGCAGGGTGGTCATTGAATAATAGCGTATTCTCTGGTCATTTATTTACAGGTATTTCTTCAAAAGATATCACATTAAATAATGCTGATGGTACTTCAGTCATATTTCCCTCTATTAATGCAAGAATAAAAATTATTCCCTTGATAATGGGAAAAATAAAATTAAACGAATTAGTAGTTTCAAATGCTATTATCAAGCCATCTTTCAATTTTCAAAGTGATAGCAAAAATGAAAAATTTAATTTTAACCCAAGCAAAATACCAATTAACATAAATAACCTAATCATAGATGGCAATCTTTACATTCCTTACGACGACACAACTAGATCGCTAAATTTTCTTATAGATGGTGCAATAGCTAATGATAATGAGAAGATTATAGTAGATTTAAATAGACTCGACCTCTCTTCATTATTACCTTCATTTAATATTAGAACTAAAGGTGTAAAAGGATTTCTAGCCAAAGATAAAATTTCGATTGATTTGAATGAAGCTAGTATTAATGAAATTGATATTGCTGGGTATTTTGAATATGATTTAAGTGATAATTCAAGCGTATATGCTGAAATTGAATTAAATGAATATAGACTTCCAGAATCGATTTTTTCAGAATTTCCCCTTCAGCCTAATCTATCAAGTATTTCAGCTGAATTCACTTTTGAATCTGATCTTACTGATTACAAAGGAAAACTTAAAGTTAAAAATGATCTTGGTTTAAATATGGTAGGTAATTTTGAATTAAAAAGCGATACCGGTTTTATTCGATTAAATCAATTAGAGCTAGCAGGTAATGACGCAATTCTTTCTCTGAATGGACTTATTGAAGAGCAAGGCAGATTTAATGGAATATTAAAATTAGATAATTTAGACTTCAGTCAGTGGGTATTAGATTCTAGAGAAACTGGTATTTCAGGATATTTGCTAATTGATGGCCATTTTGAGAAAATGCTAATTACATCTTTAGATTTAAATGCAGATGTAAGCGAATCATTAATTTTTAAAGGTGAACCTTCTTCATTTTCTGGAGGAGTATCATATTCTGATTCGTTATTGTCTATTTTTAATCCTGTGATGTTATCAATAGGCCCATCAATTGTTACAATTCAAGGTGATGCAAATTATAAAAACGAGATTATGAATCTTGATTTATCATTAACTGATGCTTCTACTACCTTGATAAATAATTTTTGGTCTGACACATTATCAAGCGGTAGCGCAACAGGTTCAATGTCTTTAATTGGATCTTTTGATACTATTGCTGTTGATGCTGATTTAATCATTAATAATTTTGCATATAAAAACATCCAACTTTCCAGTTTTGAATTATTCGCAAAATTAAAAAATTTGAATAATTTTGACAATGGAGTTATCAGAACAAAGTTTCAAGATGGCGCTTGGAATGAATTTTCATTTGAAAGTGGCAATGGTCAATTTTCTCTCAATGATAATATCATTACAATTTCAAGCTTTGAATTACGAAATGAAAAAGACTTTTTTCAAATGAATGGCAGCTTAGGAAGTGATTCGTTGTTAATTATTGATCAATTGCAATTTGCATATCAAGATCATTATTTGATTAATCCTTCTAAGTTAGAAATGAAATTCTCAGATAATACTTTTCGTTTAGAGCCTTTTGAAATTCATGTAGATGATGGAATTGTAAAGGGATATTTTGATACAAATCCATTTGCTGGTAAAGTTAAGTTTTCTAATGTAACAACAGATTTACTTCAATTGATTAAACTAAAAGGAAGTGAAAAAATTAAAGGAAATTTGTTTGGAGAAATTTACTTTCCTGAAGATACAAAGCTCGAACAGGTTAAATTTAATTTTAGCATCAAAGATGGTTCGTATAGCAATCAAGCATTTGATGATTTGTATGTAGATGCTTTTTATCAAAATGGAATGCTATCCATTGACAGTCTTTCACTTTTTGATGGAGAACAGTCTAGCCTTAAGATCGAAGGAAAGCTCCCTTTCCCAATAGATAGTAAAATATCTCAACAAACTTATTTAGAATCTGAATACAAAAATATTGACTTGTCTTTATTATCTGACTTTTCTAATGATATACTATCAAGAATAAAAGGTTATTTCACAGGAAATTTTGGGATAAAAGGTACTACAATTAAAACGCAATATTTTCTTGATGGAAAAATTACTAATGCATTTTGGGGTAGACTACCCTTAGGGCAAGTAAGAGGTAAAGGATTTTATAGAAATAAAAAATTAGTTTTTGAAAATTTTTATTCTGACTGGAATCAAAACCATATTGAAGGTAGCGCATTTATTCCAATTGATATTGATATTAACTCAGAATCTAGAAAAATTTCACCAACTGCAATATTAGATCTAAAATCTAGTGGGTATTTTAGATCAGCTGAATTTTTATCTAATTATATATCTGATATCGATTCAATTATTGGAAAAATAGATATTAATTTCAATATCAACGGCCCAGTAAAAAGATTAATTAGAAGTGGAAGTCTAAATATTGAAAATGGTAGTATTTTTACGGTATTAATGGATGAACCTATTAATTCAATTTCAGAAAACGCGGTATTAAATGATAATATCATGGAAATTAATTCCCTTTTTGGTTCAATAAATAATTCTCAATCAAAAATTTATAATAAAAATAATTTTGCCATAAAGGGATATATAGACTTTACTAATTTTTTTGAGCCAAGATTTAATATAAGTGCAAATGTAAAAGATATTTTTTACCGCTCTCTAAATCAAGACATTGAAAGTTATGCCGATATTGAATTGTCAATTGCAGTAAAAGATACAATTGATATTACAGGTACGATCAATGCCAGAAATGGCGCTATTTATAAAGAATTTACAACCAGTGAGACTAATAATATTTCTGATGAATCAAAAAGAATTATAACAAATTATAATATTAGATTTCCAATCGAGGATACTTTTTCAATACGCAACTCTCAGATTGATGCGAAAATTTCTGGTGAACTCGGCATGTCAAAACTTTACAGTGATACATGGAATTATTCAGGGGAAATTGAATTTATTGAAGGACAAATATATTACTACCTTGGTGATGTCTTTGAAAATCTTAAAGGAACAATGGTCTTTGATGGGCAAGGATTTAATCCCTTTTTAGAGCTATCTGCATCAACTAAGATTGGTGATGCAGAAATTATACTAGGTGTTTTTGGTCCCTTTGATAACCCAGAATGGAGATTTGATAGCGATAAGGGTTATTCTGAAAGTGACATTCTTCAATTACTAACATTTAATACACGTGTTTCTGAAGAGGGTTTTTCTACAGAAGGCCTTGGAACACAAGCTCAAACCATCTTAGGAGCATATTTAGAGCGCCAGCTTGAGAAAAATTTTATAAAATCTACAGGATTAAAATCGTCGGGAATTATAGAAGATGTTCAAATTTCTGGCACTTCAGAACTTATTAATCCAAATCAAGGTGAAGAATTCAGTATCAATGCAAGGCTGAATCAAAACTTTAGTTTAAGCTATAAAAGATCATTTTCATTAGAAGCGGCCTATAAAAACAAGGTGGGCGTTGAATATAAATTAAACCCTAATTTCTCAGTCATTGGAAATGTAGATGAAAACGGACAAGTTCAAATGAAATTTCGTGTTCGAAGAGTATATTAGACTGAGATATATGAAAAATATAAAATTTTTTTTTAACTCATCAATTTTTATTTTTTACCTTTATGCTCAAAACAACGAACAAACGTCGGTAAATAATGTTTTTTTCATAGATAATTTTAAAATTAATTCTAATGAGCTTGAGAGTCAGCTTGAACTCAAGCCCCCATCAGTATTTACATTTAATTCAGTTGATTTTGATAGAAGACTTTTAAAACTAGATGCAATAAATATTAAGAATTATTATAACTCAAGAGGTTTTCTTCAGGCATCGGTCAGAGATTCATTTACTGTAAACAATGGATTAGTTGATATTTTTTTTATTGTTAGAGAGGGTAGTCAGTATTTTTTGAAAGATGTAAAGATTATGGGTCTCAATTCGGTAGATAATGCTAAAATATTGGCAAAATTAGGCTTATTTAAAGGTCAGCCATATAATCCTATAAAAATTAATAAAAAATTATCAATAATTGATGAAGTTCTTCAGGAGAAGGGAAAAATTTTTGCAACAATAAACGTAGAGCAGGTTATTGAAGACTCAGTTCAAATAATTATTCAGGTTGATGAAGGAAAAAATATCATTATAAATGATTCCTGGATTAGTGGTGCTGAACGTATAGATACAACATATATCAGAAATGAAATTGAATTCAAAAGTGATGAGCTTTTTAATAAAAAGAAAATTGATAAAACAAAAAGGAATCTTTTACAAGTTGGATTCTTTTCATCAGTAAATATAGTTGCACACCCAGTCTTAGATCAGGACTCACTAGTAAATTTAGAGGTAAGGCTAAGAGAGTTTAAAAATGTTGGTGAGACTGCTTTTGAGTTTGGTTTTGATGAAATTGAATATGTCCCAGGTATACGTTCATTAGTAGGTTTAGGTGGATCCATAAATTGGACAGATCGTATGATTTTTGGAACTAAAAATAGATTTGAAACTGATGGAAGCGTTGTTGTTCCTACAGAAGAGGGTTTTATTTTTCCAAGATTAGGTATTGATGTTAAAATTTCAAATCAAAGACCCTTATCGATTAATTTTCCAACTCAAATAAAATTATTCTTCCAACAATTTAAAAACTTTGGTGATGAATATGGGCCTTACGTTCGCAGATTTGGTATTCAATACTCAAATATTTTTAGATGGAACCGGCAAAGATCATTCCTGGATTTAGGTGCAACATTTGAGCGATTTGATGAATCAGCGGTATTTAGTGAGGATATTGAGCAAAGAAAATTCAAGATTCATTTAAATCAAGATAACCGAGATAACCCTATAAATCCAAAAAGTGGCAATGTGATTATTGCGCGATTAGATAGCTATGGAGGACCCCTTGGAGGTAATAGATCATATGTGAAGTACAGTATTGATTTTAGAAATTATATCACTATTTTTAATCACATAACACTAGCTACCAGGGTTAATAGCGGCGCTATAGTGGGGTGGTCGGATGCCTATGATCAATATGAAACTATTTTATTCGAAAAATTTTATCTTGGTGGTAGCAATACGCTCAGAGCAATAAGACCGCTTCGCTTTTTAACAAATAAAACGGATAATTATGACAATGATGGAGATGGTGCAATTGATGAAGAAGATGAGTCAAATAGCATTCCATCTGGTAAAACAGCTATGTTTCTTACCAATTTGGAATTGAGATTTCCATTGCCCTGGAGGCTTGGAGGAGTATTTTTTGCTGATGGTGGAAATATTTATAATTCGTCAGCAGAAATAAATTATAATGATCTATTTTGGAACTATGGATTTGCAATTACATTAAATCTCCCAGTAGGCCCCTTAAGAATAGATTATGCTCAAGACTCAAAGGATTCTAGTGTTAATCAAATTCAATTAGGTTTTTTATATGCATTTTAAATTAATATGATCAGAATTTTATTAAATCAATGTAGTCACTATATATAAAATTCATATAAATTTAAGGTCTACAAATTTCAGCTTATAATGAAGAACATTATTACAATTTTAATTATTACGCTCTTTTTTTATTCTTGCGATACATTTAAATCGGTGGATGAGTATTTTTCAGAAGCTGAACAAATGCGTAGCGAAAGAAAGCCTAAAGAAGCTTTAAGATTATTAAATAAAATAATTAAAAAATTCAGCAAAGATAATAAAGCTTCTGAAGCACAATATCTCATCGCTGAAATTTATTACAGAGATTTGCAGGACTTTTCGAAGTCAATAGATGAGTATGATAAATTTGCTGAAAAACATCCAAACAGCGATAAAGTTCCTTTCTCTATATTCATGCAGGGATATATTTATTCAAATGAGCTCAAAGAATATGATTCTGCAAAAGCACTATATGAAAATTTTATAAATCTATATCCGAATCACGAAATGGTAAAAGATGTAGAATTTGAAATTAAATATATGGGGTTTGAACTAAACCAAATTCCAGAACTAAAACATTTAACAGAGTAAAAAATATGTCAGAATTTAGCTTATCTAAAATAAATGACCGAATCGCTAAAGATTCAAAATTTATACCTTCATTAAAAAAGGCTATTGGTGAAGTTATTGTAGGTCAAAATGAATTGATTGATAAAATATTGATTGGTATGCTGGCAAATGGCCATATACTTCTTGAGGGTGTGCCTGGCCTGGCAAAGACTCTCACTGTAAATACTCTTGCTAAATCAATAAATACAAGTTTTCAGCGTATTCAGTTTACCCCAGATATGCTCCCTGCTGATTTAATTGGTACCTTAATATTTAATCAAAAAACAAGTGGTTTTGAAACAAGAAAGGGTCCAATTTTTTCAAATATAATTTTAGCAGATGAAATAAATAGAGCACCATCTAAAGTACAAAGCGCCCTACTTGAAGGGATGCAAGAAAGACAAGTAACAATTGGTGAATCAACTTATGAGTTAGACAATCCATTTTTAGTCCTAGCTACACAAAATCCCATAGAACAAGAAGGAACATACCCGCTTCCTGAGGCTCAAGTTGATAGGTTTATGTTGAAATTAAAAGTTGATTATCCCCATAAAGATGAAGAGCGTCAGATTTTAAGATCCTCCGCAAGGACAGATATTGTAAAGCAAAAAAAATCAACAATAAAAGCAACTTCAATAATTAAAGCTCAAAAATCAATCAACGATATTTATGTTGATGAAAAAGTTGAGGATTATGTACTTAATCTAGTTTTTTCTACTAGGAATCCTACTAAGTACGGCCTTGGAGATTTGTCCCAACTAATCCAGTATGGTGCAAGTCCAAGAGCTACAATCAATTTAATTCTTGCTTCGAAAGCCAGGGCCTTTTTGGAGGGAAGAGGCTATATAACCCCGGAAGATGTAAGATATATTGGTACAGATGTTTTACGTCATAGAATAATACTAACTTATGAAGCCGAAGCGGAAGAATTAACATCTGAAGATATAATTCAAAGATTATTTGATTCTATCGAAATCCCTTAATTTTTTTATAATACTAAGTAAATAGATTTTTTTGAAATTGATAGTATGATACCAAAAAGAATAATTCAAAAGGTTAAGCATATAGAAATACGAACAAAAGGTTTAGTTAATGATCTTTTCGGGGGCGAGTATCATTCTGCATTTAAAGGTCAAGTGATGACATTTTCAGAAGTAAGGGAATATTATCCCGGTGATGACATCAGGATGATTGATTGGAATGTAACCGCAAGAAACAATGCCCCTTTTGTCAAAATCTATGAAGAAGAAAGAGAACTTACAGTTTATATTATGGTGGATGTAAGCCATTCTGGAGGATTTGGTACAGCTAACCAGCTCAAATCAGATCTTGCCGCAGAAATTGCTGCAGTTTTGGGATTTTCAGCAATAAAAAACCAAGATAAGGTAGGATTAATATTATTTAGCTCTGAAGTTGAAAAATATATTTCCCCCCAAAAAAATAAATCTCATATACTTAGAGTAATCAGGGAGGTGCTTTATCATAAATCTTCCAAAAAGGGTACCGCAATTCGCAATGCAATAGATTTTTTAATGAATGTATCAAAAAGAAAAGCGGTTGTTTTTTTGATCTCAGATTTTATAGATAATGGATTCTGGAGCTCACTAAAGCTTGCGAATAAAAAGCATGATTTAATTGGAATTCGAATTTATGATCCTGCTGAAATAAGATTGCCTGACATTGGTTTGATTAAAGTATTTGATCCAGAAAATGAAAATGAATTTTGGGTAGACACTTCATCAAAAAAAGAAAAGGAGATATCAAAAAAATCGATTAGTGAAAATTGGGAAAAATTTAATAATACCTGTAAGAAAAATAAATTTGATGTAATTAATATTTCAACAAACGAAGACTATGTTGAGCCGATTATGAGTTTCTTTAATCGAAGAGAAAGACGGTCTTAATTCTCTGAAAAAGTATATTTTAATTTCTACCCTTTTTTTAAGTGCTTGCTCTAAAGAAAAATCATTCAATTCTATTGAGATTGTCACTGAGGTAGATACATTGCAAACCACAATAGGTGAACCAATAAAATATTCACTGTATGTTAATCATCCTGATTCCAATTTAATTCAATTTCCTCAATGGAAATTTGATAATTCAATGGAATTGAGAAGCTTATTAACAAAATATCAAAATAATTCCTCTATTGCTGAATTAGAAATTGTTTTTTGGGATACAGGTTCTATAGCTATTCCTGAATTAAATTTAAATATCTTGAATAAAGATAGCTTATTATTGCATTCAATGGCTTCAGAACAAATAACTATTGATATTTTATCAATTAAAGAAAAAAACCCCGATTTAATAGATATTTCAAATGATATATTACCTATTAAGGAACCGGTACCTGTTAACTCAAGGAGATCATTTAGTCGTTTCATTCAGATTATTTTACTTTTTTTTATTTTATTAAGTATCATTCTTCTTTGGAAAAAAAGATTAAAAACGCCAAAAATAGACGATATGCCGTCATTTAAAACCGAAAATTCTGTATTTATTGCAAAGAAAAAATTAGAAGATTTGAAAAGTTCTGACTTAGCTAAAAAAAGTAAAAAAAAGATTTTTACATTAAATTATCGTTTATTATTAGAGAATATATTGAAAATAGTTTTTTTATACGAACACTTGAGATGTCAACTAATGAATTAGAGCAAAATAGGAGTATCTTCCCATTTGATGAGGGATTAATCAATAATTTAATTAAGATTTTATCTATGTCAGACTTAGTTAAGTATGCGAAATATGATCACGGTAGAGATAAATGCTTTTTAGAGCTGGAGGATGCAATTGATTTTGTTGATAAATCGTCAAGCTATTTATTCAAAATAGAAGAATTCCAAAAAATTATAAAAAAAGAAAATTAAGTTATAGATTTCATCCCTTTTAAGGAAATAAAATGGCAAATACATCTGATATAAAAAATGGATCGGTTATTCTTCATAAAAATAAACGAATGAAAGTTGTCGAATTTCTCCATGTTAAGCCTGGAAAAGGCCCTGCTTTTGTTCGTACAAAACTAAAAGATATATCTTCTGGAAAAATAATTGATGAAACCTTTAATGCAGGGGTAAAATTAGAGTTTTTAAAAATAGAGGCTAAAGAAATGCAATTTCTTTATAATGATTCTGATTCTTATATCTTTATGGATAGTGGAACCTATGAACAGTTTAATGTATCTAATGATCAAATTAATGATAATCGGAATTATTTAAAACCTGGTATGAATGTTGATTTGTTATTTGATAATGATGAAGTTCTTGATATTAGATTACCTGCGCATGTTGTACTTGAAGTTATTGAAACAGAGCCTGGTGTTAAAGGGAATACTGCAACTGGAGCCACTAAACCTGCAACCGTTGAGACCGATTATTCTATCCAAGTTCCATTATTTATTGATAATGGTGACTTGATTAAGATAGATACGCGTTCTGGAGAATATATTGAAAGGGTGAAAACTTAATCGTATCTTCTAATCGTTATACATAAA
>PASZ01000001.1 GCA_002712245.1 Fidelibacterota bacterium
GCACGTTTTTCGGAGAGGGTTGGAAAAAATGTTATTTTAACTAATTTAGAATTCAGATTTCCTTTAATTCAATATTTACAGATAGGCTTTCCGTTTCCATTGACAATAGGAAATATTTTAGGCCACGTATTTATGGATGTTGGGGCAGCTTGGGATGATTCTCGGGAATTTACAAATTATGCGCTTCTTCAATCAAAGTATGGAAACAATTTATCAAATGATTTTTCACCATGGGTGCGTTCGGTAGGGTATGGAATAAAACTTCCCATCTTTTTACCATGGAGAATTGAGGCGGCATATGATTGGACTGAGTCAGGTCTATCAAAGCCTCAATGGTATGTTTCTTTAGGATATGATTGGTAGTTTTTTTTGTTTATTTCTCTTTACCTTCCTANTAAATAAATAAATTCACTCACAATAATATGGCCAGAAATAAATCTAGAACCGTATATCTATGCTCTTCATGTGGACAGGACTTCCCAAAATGGAATGGACAGTGTCCTTCTTGTCAAGAATGGGGAACATTGAGCGAATATAAAGTTTCAAAAAATCAGAAAACCAGTTTAAATGGGAAGAAAAAAGATGCTCAATCTCTTGAAGATATTCTACATAAGAAAGAAGAGCACCGAATCTCAGTTGGCATAAAAGAAGTTGACCGTGTTTTAGGTGGAGGAGTGTTAAGCGGTTCAATGATTTTATTGGGAGGTAGTCCAGGGATAGGAAAGTCAACACTTGCGCTCCAGATATTATCTCCGTTTGATCAAAATGTTCTCTATGCTTCTGCAGAGGAAAGTGAAGAACAAATAGCATTAAGGGCTAAACGCCTTGAAGTTCTCGCTTCTAATATACATTTATGTTCTGAAAANCGAATTGATGAAATATTAAATCATGTGACTTTATTAAAACCAAAGTTTTTAATCATTGATTCTATTCAAACTATCTTTAGTGAAAATATAGATTCTCTTCCAGGATCTGTTTCGCAAATAAGAGAATGTGGTCAAAAATTGCTACAATTAGCCAAAGATGAAAAAATTGCAATTCTTGTCATAGGCCATGTAACAAAAGAGGGCATTATTGCTGGTCCAAAGATGCTTGAGCATATGGTTGATACAGTTTTATATCTTGAGGGTGATGAACGCCATGATCATAGAATATTACGTTCAGTAAAAAATCGATTTGGTACAACCAATGAAGTTGGGATCTTCCAAATGACAACTAATGGCTTAGATGAAGTTAAGAACCCTTCAGAATTGTTTTTAGCTGAACGCAGAATTGATATTACAGGGTCCGCTATATTTCCTTCCCTTGAGGGAACGCGCCCTATTTTAGTTGAAATTCAATCTCTTGTGTCAACAGCAAATTTCAATGCCCCTCAACGCAATGTTAATGGATTTGATTTTAAGAGACTCTCCATGCTTTTAGCCGTCCTTGAAAAGAGAATGGGTTATAAGATGGGGATGAAAGATGTTTTTGTAAATCTCGTTGGTGGATTAAAAATCAATGATCCAGCAGCTGACCTATCTGTGATCTCAGCGCTTGCATCAAGCGAAAAAGATCAATTGATTAATGATTCGGTTATTTTGATTGGAGAAGTTGGTCTTGGGGGAGAAATAAGATCAGTTACAAAATTAGAAGACAGATTAAAGGAATCAATAGCGCTTGGATTTACTGAGGTTGTTGCCCCTAAAGCAAGTATTGACAGGTTAAAAGAAAAACCTAAAGGAATTAAGTTGCACCCGGTATCACATGTTGTTGAAGCATTTAGAATTATTTTTAAATGAATTTTTCTTTAATATCATCAGATATTAATAATTCTGCTAGACTTGGAAAGATTAGCACTGATCATAGTACTTTTGAAACCCCTGTATTTATGCCAATTGGAACTTCCGGCGCAGTTAAAACAATCGACCCTGATTTTTTACATGATTTAGAAATTAGCATTATACTTGGTAATACATATCATCTGTATTTAAGACCTGGCCACGAAATTATTCATTCAGCTAAAGGTCTCCACTCATTTATGAACTGGGATAAAAGCATCTTGACTGATAGTGGAGGTTATCAAATTTTTTCTTTAGCTAAGCTTAATAAGATCTCTGATGAGGGGGTAGAGTTTCAATCACATATAGATGGAAGTTCCCATTTTCTTTCACCAGAACTTTCAATGGATATCCAGAGGCATCTTGGATCNGATATTATCATGGCATTTGATGAATGCCCCGCAGCAAATGTTGATAAATCAATAATCTCTAAATCAGTAGATCGTACATTTAAATGGACTGAAAAATGCTATAAATATCTTAAAGAGAATGATCCGATATATTCTTGGAATCAAACCTTATTTCCAATTATCCAGGGTGGAACTTTTAAAAGTGAACGAAGAAAAAGTGCTGAGTTGCTTATTCCATTTGCAGATTGTGGAGTTGCAATTGGCGGGCTAGCAGTTGGGGAAGATAAATCATCAATGTTTGATACTATTGCTCTATTAGATGAATTATTACCAAAAGATCAACCAAGATATCTTATGGGAGTCGGTCGCCCTACCGATTTAATTAAAGCCATTCAACTTGGGGTGGACATGTTTGATTGTGTTTTGCCAACAAGAAATGCAAGAAATGGTCAATTATTTACTAGCAATGGAATAATAAATATTGAAAATAGTAAATATAAAAATTCGCTTGATCCACCAGATTTAAATTGTAATTGCTATACCTGCTTAAATTTTTCAAGATCATATTTAAGACATTTATTTAATATTAAAGAAGTCCTGGGGTTACGTTTAGCGACTATTCATAACTTAACTTATTATAATAATTTAATGGCAACTGTAAGAAAGAAAATTAAATCGGAAGAGTTTAATAATTGGTCACAATCATATTTAAATTCAATGGCAGATCATGAAAATATGTAAAAAAATAATTGTTTTTACCTCTCTACTTTATANTTTGAATGCTCAGTTAAGCATTAGNTATCTGCGGTTTTATGCCTCAGATAAAGATTTTATATCCGATGTAAGACTGCTTGCCACTCACCGCTTTGATCGTGCCCATTTACAAGTATTTTATAACTCTAATAAAATCCCNATTTTAAAAGAATGGGTTGATANNANNGGNGATGTTTATAAGCGTGAATATTTAGAGCATTCTGAAAAAAAACTAATTAGAAAATATTACCTTAATAATTCAAATGAGGTTGATAGCGTCAAATATTTTGGAAAAGATGAGCCCTGGTCAGGAGAATTTAGAAAGGTTCTTTCGCGTCAAAACAAAAATTATTACGATGGACAAGAAACAATTTTTACATTAAATCAATCGAGCCAATTTAATCTAATTAAATTCGTGAATGTCCAAGGAAGTCCGTATGGTGAAATAGAATTTATTTATAATCATCTAGGTTTTTTAGTTGGAGAGATTTGGAGATCACTTCCAGAGCATAAAACAGTACGAAAATATGCTTATTCAACAGATGTCTTAACAGGTAAAAAAGAAATCAGAGAGTTTAATCAAAGCGCAGAGCAGNTAAGCNATATGGTTTTATCGCAGCCTCCNGCAGAGTCTTTNTANAAAACAATCCCNCCAAGAACAGGAAATAATCTTGATGAAATTTCGATTTTACTTGAAGATATTCGCAAAAAGAACTTGAAAGTGCCCTTTGATGTATTCATACCAAAAACAGAACACGATCTAATGGTGCTCACCAATGGAGATAGTTTAATGGTTGAAGTTGTGGATATTGGACAGCAGCAAATTATTTTTAATATTATTGATCAGAATGGTCAATTAACTATGCCGAAATTTCGAGTGAGAACGATAGTTTCGAAATACGGAGAACCTATATACCCCTAGACTTGCATTCAGTGGATTTGAAAGAGTAAATTAATTATAACCACATGACCAAGAATAAACCAAATCGATCGATCTTTATTATTGTATTTTCGTTAAATCTATTATTTTTACGAGCACAATCTTATCCTCCACCCACTAATTTAATTTCAGTGCCATCAGCAGCTACGCTTCAAAGAGGAAGCTATTCATTGCAAATGCATGTTCAAAAGGCTGGTGGTTTGACAAGTTCAATTAGCGTTGGACTAACAGATAGATTTCAGCTTGGCCTATCATATGGCTCATCTAATCTTATAGGAGACGATAGTCTAGTCATGCATCCCAAGCCGGAAACAAATCTCAAATACCTTTTGATTGATGAAACCGAAGCTATGCCTGGAATTTCAATTGGCATAAATACTCAAGGTCAAGGTAGCTTTAATTCTCAAGACTCATTAATGAGGTACGACATAAAAGCTATGGGTCTTTATGCAGCCTCAAGTAAAAATTGGATAACGCCTTTAGGGAATCTTGGTCTACACTTTGGCTCAAACTACAATTTTGTTGAGACCAATGATGGAGATAGTGATATAAATTATTTTTTTGGATTTGATATGGAATTCAATCCAGAGTTATCTTTTCTAATGGAATATAATGCTGCTCTTAATGAGAATGATATGACAGCAAAAACNCTGGCTATTAATCGAGGCGGATATTTAAATGCAGCTATACGTTGGACATTTGTTGAAAGNCTTCACATAGAGATGGATTTCAATAATCTTTTATTTGATGAAAATAAAGTTGATTACTTTAATCGAGAATTAAAGATTACCTATATCGAATATTTTTAATGAAATCAAATCTTTCCTNCCTTTTCTTTGTAATTAATTTTTTATTTTCTCAAACAGATTTAGAAAATGCTCAAAATGCATATGATCTTCGCAGTGCTGGTAGTGTAAAAAATACTGCTAGTCAATCCAATATTAATTCTGCTATAAAGTATTATAACTCATCTTTTAANCAAAAATCAACTCCTGAAGCTGCTTTAGGAATTCTTAAAAGCTATTATTTTAAAGGGAAGTATGTAGTTGATGATCCTGAAGAAAAGAAAGTTATTTTTGATAATGCAGTCAAATTAGGTACTAGCTTTATTGAACAATACCCTAAAAATGCAGGAATTAGATATTGGTATTTAACCAANCTTGGAAGCTGGGCTGAAGTATTTGGTATCATTGCAGCTGCAAAAGAAGGGTTTGCAGATATAATGAAGACGCATTCTGAGAAAATTATTGAATTAGATCCCGATTANAAAGATGGTGGTGGNTATTTTATGTTAGGNGTTGTCCATTTACGNACACCATANGTTCCATTCTTTTTGTCATGGCCAGATAAGGATGAAGCTGAAAGATTATTGAAAATTGCACTCAACAAAGGAGAAAATATATTGGTGCAAAGATTATACTATGCAAAAGCGCTCTATAAAAACAACAANCAAGATGCAGCTTTAAGAANTTTTAATGAAGTAGCAAATGCGGAACCTTCTAAAGAGAATCAGGTAGAGGACTGGGATCAAATTATCGAAGCAAAGCTTTTTCTTNAGAATCTAAAAAACTAAGAAAATGTCAAATCTTGAAGAAAAAGAANTNTCATCAGAAAAAATCTTTAAAGGGAGATTGATTAATTTATTTTTAGATCATGTTCNGCTTCCAAATGGAGAAACTAGTACACGTGAATGGGTTGATCACCCAGGCGCCGTATGTATAGTTCCAATCTTGCCAACTGGAAAGATTGGTTTAATCAAACAATATAGGTATGGACCAAGAAAAGAATTCATTGAAATTCCNGCTGGAAAGCTTGATAAGGGTGAGAAGCCTCTGGATTGCGCAAGGAGAGAGCTATCTGAAGAGATTGGTTATTCTGCAAATAAACTTACCTTTTTAACAAAAATTTATCCTGCTATAGGTTTTTCAAATGAAGCTATGTGGATGTATCTTGGAGAAGATTTGATTAAAACTAAAAGTAAATTAGATCAAGATGAATTTTTAGAATTAATCCCTACAACTATTCAACAAGCCTATGAATGGGTTCGAACCGGAAAAATAGCCGATGTCAAAACAATTATTGGNATTTTATGGGTTCAAGAGCTCATAAATGAAATTAAATGAATAAACTTAGCCAAAAAATTAAGATGAAAGCAGACGAGCTTGGTTTTCAAAAAGTCGGGATTACAAAAGTTGAGTTTTCAAGTGAAAATAAATTGAATCTTGATAAATGGATTTCAAAAGGGTTCCATGCATCTATGCAGTGGATTGAAAATAGAAAAGAAGAGCGTACAAATATTTTCAATTATTTCCCTGATGCCGTTTCATTGATATCAGTTGGGATGAATTATTTTTCTGGCAACACGCAGGATGACTTGAAATCAAAATTCAAATTTAGTAACTATGCATGGGGAGAGGATTATCATAGCCTTATAAAAGATCGGTTACAAATATTATTAAAATGGATAAAAAACACATCCGAAGAAATTGAAGGAGTGGCTTGCGTTGATACTTCTCCTATCATGGAAAAATCGTGGGCACAAAAGGCTGGATTGGGATGGCAGGGTAAGCATACAAACCTTATTTCTCGAGACTATGGAAGTTGGCTTTTCCTTGGAGAGATTATTTTAAATATACCTTTAGATTATGATAAACCATTTATTGAGGATTTATGTGGTTCATGTACGGCTTGTATTGATGCGTGCCCTACTAATGCAATTACCAGCTATCAGATTGATTCTAATAAATGTATTTCATACCGTACGATTGAGCACAGGGGCGAATTTAATGAAAATGAGAATAATCTTGATGGCTGGATTTATGGTTGTGATATTTGTCAAGAAGTGTGTCCTTGGAATGAAAAATTTAGTAAAATATCATCTGAAAACTCATTTTTCCCTAAGACTGAAATTTTAGATTGGTCTGAAAAAAAATGGATGGATCTAGATGATACCACCTTTAAAAAGCTATTTAAGGGCTCTGCGGTAAAAAGAACAAAATTTTCAGGCCTAAAAAGAAACATAAAACAAAATTCATCTTAATTAGGAGTGTATTATGAACATTGGAGTTTTGCTATCAGGTAGTGGAGTAAATGATGGTTCTGAAATTCATGAATCAGTTATTGCTATGTTAGCATTAGATAGGGCTGGAGCAGAGATGCTTCTTATGGCGCCAAATATAGATCAAATGCATGTTATTAATCATTATACCGGACAAGAAATGGATGAATTTAGGAATGTTCTTGTAGAGTCAGCTAGGATAGCAAGGGGAAATATTAAAGATATGGCAGAAGTTAGTGGCAGCGATTTAGATGCCTTGATTATCCCTGGTGGATTTGGTGTTGCAAAAAATTTATCTGATTATGCTATGTCAGGAGCAGAATGCTCAATCAACCCAGATGTTTATAGACTAATATCTGAAATGATATTATTAAAAAAACCTATTGGCGCAATATGTATAACCCCTGCAATGATGGCGAAAATTTTAGCTGAACAGAATCAGTCAGCTACAATGACAATCGGTAAAGATGAGACCACCGCTAAGGATATTGAAGCTATGGGAAGCACGCATAAAGAATGTCCTGTTGAAGAAATAGTTATTGATGAGGAAAATAACATTGTTACTACACCAGCATATATGGATGCAAAAAATATTTCTGAAGCTGCGGATGGAATTGAAAAATTAGTTAAGCAGATTATTTTAATGGTTAAATGAAAAAACTAGCCAATATAAATGACATTCCCAACGAAGGCAGTAAATTAGTTTTTTTAGATGAAACTCCAATTGCGCTCTTTAAGATTAATGGCAAGATCCATGCTTGGGATAATAGATGCCCTCATAGAGGCGCATCTTTATCAGATGGCTATATATCTGACACAACTATCCAATGCAAATATCATTTATGGGAGTTTGATATTAAAAAGAAATGCGCATTAGAAAATACTAAAATCAAGATAAATACTTTTCGTATTAAAATAATAAACGAAGATATTTATTTAATTTGAACAAAAAAAATTAAATAATAATCGGTTTTAACTTTTATTGATGGGATTGGCAATTTCATTTTTGCTGCTACTATGCTAATTATAATTTTGTTTCAAGAACTGTTTTTTTAACTGCTTCAAGTGTGTTATCAAGTGATGATTTTTCATCATCGCGCAGTTCAAACTCTAGAATTTTTTCGACACCATTTTTTCCTATCATAGATGGGACGCCTATAAAATAACCATTAATTCCAAACTCACCTTCACAAAGTGAAGCGCAAGGGATAATTCTTTTTTTATCTCTAAGATATGATTCTGCCATTTCAATTGCAGATTGCGCAGGGGCATAGAATGCAGAACCATTTCCAAATAGCTTAACTATTTCTCCACCTGCAAACCTTGTACGGTTAACAATTTCTTCTAATCTATCTGGCTCAATTAATGATTCTATTGGAACTCCACCCACTGTTCCAACTCTGGTAATCGGAACCATTGTATCGCCATGGCCGCCAAGCACCATACACGTAACATCTTGAACTGAACACCCAACTTCCATTGCAATAAATGCTCTAAACCTTGCACTATCTAAAGCCCCAGCCATTCCAACAACCATATTCTTTTTAAGTTGAGAAACTTTATAAAAAGCATATACCATAGCATCTAGAGGATTAGAAACTACAATTACAAATGCGTTGGGTGAGTATTTCTTGATATTTTTAGCAACATCTGTAATTATTCCTAGATTAATTTCAAGTAAATCTTCCCGGTCCATTCCAGGTTTTCGGGGTAAACCAGCTGTAATAATAAACACATCTGAATCTGTAAGATCTTTCCAATCTGAAGTACCAGAGATATTTGCATCATATCCATCATGAGGCTTAAGCTGCATTAAATCAAGAGCCTTGCCCTTTACCATACCTTCAGCTTTTGGAATATCAAATATAACGATATCACCTAGTTCTTTTTGAGCAGCTAACAAGGCCAAATTGCCCCCAATTTGACCACCGCCAATTAATGAGATTTTTGCACGTGCCATTAATTATCCTTATGATTTCATTTAATTAAATTAAGATATATACTCTAATCATGTATAAAAAAAAACCTCAATTCAATAAAACTGAAATTGAGGTTAAAAATAACAAATTATTTTTTAATAATTAATTTTTTAGCACACTTACCATCTTTCTATCTCTTCCTTTGCGCCCAAATTTTACTATTCCATCACTTGTAGCAAAAAGAGTATCATCTCCACCTTTTTTTACATTAACCCCAGGATGTATTTTTGTACCTCTTTGCTTAAGAATTATGCCTCCAGCTAAAATATTTTGCCCATCAGAAACCTTAACCCCAAGACGTTTAGCATTGGAGTCTCTTCCATTTTTTGAACTTCCCATTCCTTTTTTATGAGCCATAAGATTAGTCCTCCTTCTTGCTTGTTTTTTCTTTTGTTTTCTTGGTTGATTTCTTTTTACTGGTAGTTGAGATCGAATCTATTTTTATTAGTGAATAATTTTGACGATGCCCATTATTTCTTCGATACCCTTTGCGTCGTTTTTTCTTAAAAATTCTTATTTTTTTACCACGACCATGCTCTACAACTGTTGCAGATATTGACGCATTGCTAAGCAATGGTGAACCCAGCTGCACTTTTTTACCATCGTTTATGAGCAAGACCTTGTCAAAAGCCAATGACTTTCCTACATCTGTTGAAAGATGAGGGACTTTAATTTGATCGCCCTCTTCAACTCTAAATTGTTTTCCTGCTATATTAATTATTGCAAACATATTTTCTCCGAAAAAGCCGAGGAATCTAAGCATTTATTCATTTTTGTTCAATACCTACGTGTTCGATTACTTTTCCATCATTCTTTACATCTAAAAATTTAAATTCATCACGCTGAATTTTTGGATTTCCTTCAAGGGTGATATAAGTGAAATTGTGCCACATTAGCCCTCTTAGAGTTTTCTTGTTTTTATTCATGAAATCTGCATTTTCTGGATGGAGTTCTAATTTTAACCTGATCTTTCTATTTTTAGATTTATACCTTCTTAGCCAGTGATCTATTCTTGTAATAAGTGTTTCTTTCGACATTATTCGTCCAGCTCCACGACAGGTAGGGCACTCATCGCTCATTGAATCTATTAAACTTAATCGAATCCTTTGCCGAGTCATTTCTAATAATCCAAAATCTGAAATTGGCGAAACAGCAACCTTAGCTCGGTCTTTTTTTAGTTCCTTTCGAAGTTCATAATAAATCTTTTTTCTATTTGACTCATTTTTCATATCAATAAAATCAATCACCACTAGACCTGACAAATCTCTAAGTCTTAATTGCCTTGCCACCTCTTTACATGCTTCAAGATTAATTTTTAAAGAATTTTCCTCATGATTCTTTTTTCCTACAAAGCGACCGCTATTAACATCAACAACAACCATTGCTTCCGTTTTTTCGATGATTAAATAGGCCCCACTTTTTAACCACACTTTAGGCCTTAGAAGCTTATCTATTTCATTTTCTATTCCCATTTTTTCGAATAGAGGTTCTTTTAGCTTATAGTGCTCCAATCTATTTGCCATATTTGGAGATACATCTTCTAGGTAGCTAGATATTTTTTTAAATAATTTTTTTGAATCAATTACTATTTTATTTATGTCTGGAGTGAAAAGATCTCTGACTACACTCGAAGCAGTTTCAAGGTCTTTATAAACAATTGAAACATCTTTTTTCTGGTCGCCCTTTTTCAGAAGAGTCTGCCAGATATTTTCTAAATTAGCTAAATCATTTTTTATTAGATCTTCATCTTTTCCTTCAGCTACAGTTCGTACAATAATTCCAGCTTCTTTATCTTTCAGCGAGGAAACGATTTTTTTTAAGCGCCTTCTTTCGTATTTATCCCATATTTTTTTAGATATTCCAACATACTTTGCATTTGGCACCAATACTAAAAGCCTACCTGGGATAGCCACCTCAGTTGTAACACGAGGCCCCTTCCCAGCAAATGCTTCCTTAATCACTTGGACAAAAATATTTTGTCCAGTTTTAAGATCAACATTGACATTGTCATTTGGTTTTCGACTAGATCTGCGTTTTGAATTACCCTTTTCGTTAGTGTCATCTGAATCATCAATATCTTGAAGGTAAGCAGGGTTTTCAATTTCAGAAAATGGCAGAAAAGCATTAATATCATATCCAATATCAACAAAGGCTGCTTGCATTCCAGGCAAGACATTCTCAACCTTTCCTTTGTATATATTTCCAACCATTCGTTGCTGGTCTTGTTTTTCAACATAAACCTCAACTAGGGTATCATCTTCAATGATAGCAATTCGGGATTCTCCCATGCTTTCACTGATATAAATCTCTTTTTCCATATTGACTCCTATATTAATAGATCAATAATGAGTTATAGTTAGCATGGATTATTAGATGATTGGTGGGTGATTTGGCCTTTCAGCCAAGGTAAAACTCCAAAGCCTATTTCATTTCAAGGCTTCAGAGGATAAAATTTTAATACTTTTTATTAATTATGTCTAAAATTAGACGAAAAAACTTTTTGATTCACCTTTTTATTCATCTTAATCCATCTGAAATATATGAATTTTAGCGCCTCGTACCAATAAGAAATAACTTACACTATATCGTTGGACAATAAATCAATTAATATTAATTTTTAGTGTCGAGATTTGAACCATATTGCTTCGACTATAAATAAGCGCTAAAAAGGAAATAATAGCCCTTTTTAGCCTAAGGGCTTTTTTATGATTAAAAACCTACTTAAAAATAAAATACTTACCATTGATGGTGCCATGGGGACTATGGTCCAGTCTTATGAGTTATCTGAGGAGGATTTTAGGAAAGATCAATTCAAGGATCATCCTATAGATTTAAAAGGTAACAATGATATACTTGTTTTAACTCAGCCTCAAATAATTTCCGAAATACATAAGCGCTATCTTGAAGCTGGTGCTGATATCATTGAAACTAATACGTTTAATGCTAACTCTATTTCTCAATCTGACTACCAATTAGAAGATCAGGTTTACAATATCAACCATGAAGCGGCCAAAATTGCTTCTAAGATTGCAAAATCTTATAAAGACAAGCCTAGATTTGTTGCTGGCGCTATTGGCCCAACAAGCAGAACAGCATCATTAAGNCCNGATGTNAATGACCCTTCTTATAGAAATACATCATTTGATGAGNTAGTTGATGTTTATTCTGAGCAAATATTAGGATTGATTGANGGTGGTATCGATTTATTTTTAGTTGAAACCGTATTTGATACTTTAAATTGTAAAGCCGCACTCTTTGCAATAAATCAGATACTCAAAGAAAAAAATATTGAAATACCAATATTTATATCTGGCACCATCACCGATGCAAGCGGAAGGACTTTATCTGGTCAGACCGTTGAGGCATTTTGGAATTCAATCAAACATATTAAGCCAACTGGTGTGGGCTTGAATTGTGCCCTTGGGGCTGAGCTTATAAGGCCCTGGTTAAATGACCTTTCAAATATTGCCGATACCTTCGTTTTTGTTTTTCCTAACGCAGGCCTTCCTAATGAATTAGGTGAGTACGATCAGTCATCGCAGCATATGTCAGCAATCATTGAAGAATTTGCTCAAGATGGTCTGATTAACATGGTGGGTGGATGCTGTGGNACTACCCCGGATCATATTGAGGCTATTTCTAGAGCTGTCAAGAATCAAAAACCAAGAAAAATACCTAGCGTAGATACATATACGCGCTTAAGCGGATTAGAGCCTTTCGTTATTCGACCTGAAAGCAACTTTATAAATATTGGTGAGCGAACTAANGTTACAGGTTCTGCCAGATTTAAAAAACTAATCAAAGAAGGCAATTATGAAACGGCTTTATCTGTAGCAAGGCAGCAGATACAAAATGGAGCACAAATTATTGATATAAATATGGATGAAGGTTTATTGGATTCTGAAAAAATAATGGAAAAATTCTTAAGATTGATTGCATCTGAGCCAGATATTGCAAAAGTACCTNTAATGATCGATTCATCAAAATGGTCAGTNATTGAAATTGGATTAAAAAACCTACANGGCAAAGGGATAGTTAATTCAATATCACTAAAAGAGGGTGAAGAAATATTTTTGGAACAGGCCCAAAAAATAAAAGATTACGGTGCAGCTGCTGTAATTATGGCCTTTGATGAGCAAGGCCAGGCAGATTCATATGATCGCAAAGTGGAAATATGCTCAAGAGCCTATAAGCTACTTGTAGAAAAAATTGATTTTTCTCCTGAGGATATCATCTTTGATCCAAATATTTTTGCTATTGCCACGGGAATCGATGAGCACAATTCCTACGCTAAGTCTTACATTGATGCTGCCAAGGAGCTCAAGAACCGTTTTCCTAAAGTTCATATTAGCGGAGGTGTTTCAAATCTATCATTTTCGTTTAGAGGAAATGATGTTTTAAGAGAGGCAATGCATTCAGCATTTTTATTCCATGCTATTAAATCTGGAATGGATATGGGCATAGTTAATGCTGGTCAATTAACTGTCTACGATGACATTGACGCAAAACTTAAAGAATGCATTGAAGATGTTATTTTTGATCGTAAAAATGATTCAACTGAGCGTTTGATTGAAATTGCTCAAGAGCATAAAGGTAAAAAGAAAAGAATAAAAGCCGATTTATCTTGGAGAAAAGCAAGCATAGAGGAAAGACTTAGCTATTCTTTAAAAGAAGGGATAATTGATTATATAGAAGTAGATACTGAAGAAGCTCGCAAAAAATATGATCGACCAATTAATATTATTGAGGGCCCTTTAATGGATGGGATGAATATTGTTGGAGATCTTTTTGGGTCAGGCAAAATGTTTTTACCTCAAGTGGTAAAATCTGCAAGGGTCATGAAAAAAGCTGTAGCATATCTGGTCCCTTACATTGATAAAGAAAAGAAAGAAATGGGTCTTGAAAATGTTTCAAATGGGAGAATTTTACTAGCCACGGTCAAAGGAGATGTGCATGATATCGGTAAAAATATTGTTGGAGTCGTTCTTGGCTGTAATGGATACGATATTATTGATTTAGGCGTAATGGTTCCATCAGATAAAATTCTATCTGAAGCCAAAGGGAAGGGGGCTGATATGATTGGCCTTTCAGGATTGATAACGCCAAGCTTAGATGAAATGGTTCATGTAGCCAAAGAGATGGAAAGAATGGACTTTGATATTCCATTGCTTATTGGTGGTGCGACTACTAGTAAAAAACATACAGCCATTAAAATTGAAGAAAATTATTCAGGTCCTACAATTCATATTACAGATGCATCCAGATCTGTAGGGGCTGTAAGTAAACTATTTAATGCAGATGAAAAAAACCAGTTTGAACAATCTGTAAAAGAAGAATTTGAGCAAATTCGAAACACTGTTAATAAGAAAAATATAAAGAAACTTTCAATTAATAAGGCTAGAGAGAGAAAATTCTCAATTGATTGGGATAAATATTCTTTTTTGAAACCAAATTTGATTGGCACCAAAGTATTTAACACTTACCCGTTAGATGAATTAGCTGAATATATAGATTGGTCTCCCTTTTTTCATGCTTGGGAGCTTAGGGGGAAATACCCATCTATTTTAAACGATGAAAAATACGGTAAAGAGGCAAATAAAATTTTTTCTGATGGAAAAAATATTCTTAATAGGATCATTAAAGATAATATTTTGGAACCAAAAGCTGTAATAGGTATCTATAATGCCCATGCTAAAGATGAATTTGTCTTTACTGAAAAAATGAAATTTAATTTTCCCCGTCAATTGGTGGATAAAGGAAAAGATAATCCTAATTTTTCCCTGGCAGATTTCATTGGACCTAAAAATGACTATATAGGACTNTTTGCATTAACAACCGGNCATGGACTTGAATATTTAGTTGAAGAATTTGAAAAACAAAATGATGATTATAATGTTATCATGGCGAAAGTCATTGCCGATAGACTGGTTGAGGCTTTCGCCGAAAGAATGCATGAGAGAGTTAGAACAGAGTTTTGGGGGTATGCTGAAAATGAGGCGATGCAAGCCGATGATCTCATTAAAGAGAAATTTCAAGGAATTCGCCCTGCGCCTGGCTACCCTTCATGTCCTGGTCACAAAGAAAAGGATACGATTTGGGATATTCTTAATGTTGAAAAGCATACAGGAATTACCCTAACTGAGACACGTGCAATGTATCCTGCAGCATCAATATGTGGATGGTATTTTTCACATCCAAGATCACAATATTTTTTCGTTCGAGAGTCTTAATTGAATTCAATTCAATCAGATTACTTACTTGCTAAAGAAGCAGCGATTGAGGCTGGAAAAATAATAATGAAATATTTTGAAACTTCATCGTATGAGATAAAAGATAAAAGCATAAATAATCCAGTTACAACCGCAGACTATGAGGCAAACCAAATAATCAAAGACATCCTGTTTAGAGAAGATCAAGATTATGGTTGGCTATCTGAAGAGACCGTTGATTCCGAAGAAAGATTAAAAAAGGAAAATGTTTGGGTAGTAGATCCAATTGATGGAACAAAAGAGTTTATTGAAGGCGTGCCACATTTTTCGATAAGTATTGGGATGGTTAGTAGTGGAAAATCTGTTGTTGGGGTAATCTACAATCCTGCAAAAAATGAATTATTTTCTGCTTATAAAGGAGGGGGATCTATGCTAAATGAAGAACCTATTTATTGCTTATCTGATAATAGCCTAAGAACGATTATGGTTAGTCGTTCAGAAATTAAAAGAGGTATGTGGAAAAATTATGAAGAAAAATTCTCAGAAATAATACCTATAGGTTCTGTAGCATACAAACTTGGTTTGATTGCTGCAGGTAAAGCGACTTTCTTTGCAACGCTTCAACCAAAAAATGAATGGGATGTGTGTGCAGGAGATTGTATTCTAAGCGAAGCTGGTGGTTCGCTTATTGATTTATACGGTAAAAATAGATCTTATAATTTGATTGACACAAGAATTAGACCTGGATTGATTGCAGGCTACAGTGATCATCTTAAAGAGGTATTGGAAACAATTAATATCTAATCCATTTGTTTTGACATAAATATTATTATAATCTTTATGTCTGTTAAAATGAAATAATTGAGCATATTTAATGAATGAATTACCAAAAGACGCAATTAAATGCCTTGATAAAGGCTTTGTCAGGCTTGTTGATTCGATNGGCGGAGATGATGCAATTGTTCAGTCAGCAAGGGTAAGTTATGGAAAAGGTACGAGCAAGGTATCGCAAGACCGTGGTCTTATCAGGTATTTGATGAGGCATCGCCACACTACTCCTTTTGAAATGGTTGAGTTTAAATTCCATTGTAAGATGCCAATCTTTGTTGCTAGGCAATGGGTAAGGCATCGTACTGCAAATATTAATGAATATTCTCTTAGATATTCTGAAGCTCGAGATGAATTTTATTACCCTGAGCCAGATAGCATTGAATTTCAAAGTGCACTTAATAAGCAAGGGAGAATGGGTGAAGTAGACCCTGAATTAAAAGAAAAGGTACAAAAATATTTCAAAGAAATCTCTGAGAGAAGCTTTGCTATTTACAGCGAGTTAAATGATGCCGGTGTTGCGCGGGAGCTTGCACGCGCTATTCTTCCTGTCAATCTCTACACCGAATGGTATTGGAAAAATGATCTCCACAATCTCTTGCATTTCATTGGATTGCGCTCTGATGGCCACGCTCAGTATGAAATTAGGGTTTTTTCTGATGCCATGGCATCTTTTGTNAANNATGTTGCNCCATTNGCNTGGGAGGCATANCANGACTATGTAGTTAAAGGTATGAGATTTTCCAAAATCGAACAATCTTTACTAGAGAAAAATCTTCCTGATAGAGTAATTGATGATATTCAAGAAGACTTGGCCTATCAATTGACNGCTTCATTGCATATAAATAAACCACGCTCTGATAAAGATTTATTTCCTCTCTATAAAGATCAAGGTGGCACAGATAGCATAGAGGACTTTAATTTGAAATGGACCTCAGGAGAGATCGATGCTGGCAATGTTAGAGAGCTCAGAGAATTCAAATCAAAAATCGAGACGCTTAGACAGTCTTAGCTTATATGCCTTTTTCTCTTTAAAACATGTGAATTTTTTCTATGTTTAATAGAGCAGAAATAATTGATTCAAACTTCTTAACCTTTATTAATGACGGCAAGTTCCCCCATGCCAAATCTNCAATTGATATACCGGGTTATCGATTCAATAATCATGATTTAATTTCAATATTTGAATCTCAAGTCCTTAGTAGACATATGGATCTTAAGGCAAGATTGCTCAAAGAGGATGGTAAGTGTTTTTATACGATAGGAAGTTCTGGTCATGAGGGAAACGCGGTCTTTGGCAGAGTTTTTTCTTTAAATGATATTGCTTTTCTTCATTATCGGAGTACACCATTTTTCATAGAAAGATCGAAGCTTGTTCATGGAGCTACACCAATTTATGACACTGCTCTTTCCTTTACTGCATCATCAGAAGACCCTATAAGTGGCGGTAGACATAAGGTAATAGGTAGTAAAAAGCTTAATATACCTCCACAAACAAGTACGATAGCTAGCCATCTACCAAAAGCTGTTGGAACTGCTGTATCAATCGACCGAGCAAGAGACCTATCAATTAAAGAAAGGAATTTGAAAGAAGGTAGTATTGTATTGTGCAGCTTTGGAGACGCCAGCGCTAATCATGCAACCGCATTAAGCGCATTTAATACCGCAAGTCTTATTCAGCATAGTGGTGGCCATGTTCCAATTGTATTTATATGTGAGGATAATGGTATTGGCATTTCGGTACCTACTGAGGAAAGTTGGATAGAAAAGAATTTTTCTCAAAGAAACGGTATTAAATACATTAGAGCAGATGGGTTAAATATAATTGACCTATTGCATAAAACTACCCTTGCAAATGAATTTTCTAAAACGAAAAGACAGCCAGTTTTTTTACATATGAAAACAGTTCGTCTTTTGGGACACGCAGGATCCGATATTGAGGTTGGTTATAAGACGCTTAATGAAATAGAAACCATAGAATTCAATGACCCGCTATTACATACAGCTAGAATTATGATTGATAAAAAAATTTTAAGCAAGGAAGACATAATTAATATCTATGAAAATAGTCGTATGCGCGTTTCACAAGTTTTTGACCAAGCATGCACTAGACCAAAGCTCAACAATAGTAAAGATGTAATGAAGTCAATCTCAGCAAGCAATATCAAAAGAAAGGCTCCCTCTTTGCCANATGAAGCAAAAAGGAGGGGAGTATTTGATAAGGAATNTNAAAGATTGAATAATAAAAATCATATGGCGGGATTAATAAACTATGCNTTGTCTGATATCCTTTTGCGNTATTCAAACACGGTTGTTTTTGGTGANGATGTTGGGANAAAAGGCGGNGTGTACCANATTACTGCAAATTTGCAAAAACAGTTNGGAGCGCGNAGGGTTTTTGATAGCCCTTTAGATGAAACNTCAATAATTGGNTTTGCTNCAGGTTTTGGNCATAANGGATTNGTANCAATTCCAGAAATACAGTTTTTAGCATATTTNCATAACGCAGAAGATCANCTNAGAGNNGAAGCNNCAACGCTCCAATTCTTTTCNAATGGNCAGTTCACAAANCCTATGNTAATNAGGATACCAGGNCTNGCNTACCAAAAAGGATTTGGGGGTCATTTTCACAATGANAATTCACTCGCTATTTTTAGNGATATACCTGGANTTATTCTTGGCGTCCCATCCAATGGTTCCGNTGCGGTTAAAATGCTGAGATATGCNNTGAGGNTAGCCTATGAAGAAAAGAGAATAGTAATTTTCATTGAGCCCATAGCTCTTTACATGACTAGGGATCTTAATTTTAAAAATGATCTAAAGTGGAGTTTTGAGTACCCTACCATAAGCAAGGAAATTGCTCTTGGGGAAGTTATAAAATATGGAAACGGAAAAACCCTGACCATTATAAGTTATGGAAACGGACTATATCTTTCCTTGCAAGCTAAAAAAGAGATTGAAAAAAAGATCAATAAAAAAATTCAAGTAATTGATTTGTGTTGGTTGTCAGATATAGATATAAAAAATCTCCTAAAGCTTATAGGTAAATGCACATCAGTTCTGATTGTGGATGAATGTCGTAGATCGGGGTGTTATGGAGAAGGTTTAATGGTCGATCTTCAAAAGGCAAGTAAGGCAAATCTAAATATCGATCTCCATGCAGCTGAGAACAGCTTCATTCCATTAGGTGAAAGCGCAACATCTACTTTGCCTAGTAAAGATTCCATTATTGAGGCAGCTATTAGGATGCTTAATGCCTAAGGAAAAAATAGTAGTTATTTGCCCTGGGAGAGGGTCGTATTCACGAGAAACGAGTGGATATTTAAGCAAAAATATATCCAACCTATCTAAAAAGTTTATTGATCAGATACAAGCGAATCGCAAGCAAGAAAAGTCATTAGGCCCTTTAGAGCTTGATTTAATGCCTTTCAAATCTAGTATTCATATGAAAGGCGAAAACGCATCCACTCTTATTTTTGCCTGTAGCTTGAATGATTATTTGTCCATTGACAAAAATAAATATGAAATTGTTGGTATAACTGGAAATTCAATGGGTTGGTATTCTGCTTTAGCACTTGGTGAATCGCTATCGAATCAACATGCATATGAATTGATTAATACTATGGGATCAATGATGAAAGATAAAATCATTGGGGGGCAGCTTATCTATCCTTTTATCAATGATGAATGGAAGACAAGTAACAAAACTAAAAAAAACATAATGCATGAAATCAAAAAAGCCAATGCGTATGTGTCTATATTTTTAGGAGGATATTTTGTTATTGGAGGGGATCAAAAATCCTTAGATATTCTTAAAAAAAGATTACCCCCAATAGATGATTATCCATTTCAGGTTCCCTACCACGGCGCATTTCATACTCCTTTACTAGTTTCGATTTCAGAAGAATCTTATTCAAAAATTCAATCATCAAATTTCAAAAAACCAACTATACCGTTAATTGATGGTAGGGGGAAAATATGGTCAGAGTATAGCACTCACCCTAAAGACCTGTATCATTATACTCTCGGTACGCAAGTTACAACTTCCTATGATTTTACAAGATCTATTACGGTAGCTTTAAAAGAGTTTTGCCCTGATAGGTTGGTAGTATTAGGGCCAGGCAATACATTAGGCGGAGTAGTGGGGCAAATTCTTATAGAAAATTCTTGGAACAATATTGACTCAAAACAAGTTTTTCAATTAGCGCAGCAAAAAGATCCTTTTTTGATTTCGATGTCACTTTCAAATCAAAGAGAGATTGTTTCAAAATGAGGATGAAAAGATTGTAATTTATACCATTACAACAACCATCTTATGAAAAATTTAGGACCAGATTTTTATAATATAACAGATCTTCTTAAAGAAGAAGAGATCTTAATTCAGCAAACAGCATATGACTTTGTGCAATCAGAATTTATGCCTATTATCAATGATCATTATGAAAATGCGACCTTCCCCACTGATCTTGCTTTAAAATTAGGTGATTTAGGATTCTTTGGGTCTTCACTTCCTCATTCTTCCGGTGGTGCAGATGTTAGTAATGTAGCTTATGGTTTAATTCTTCATGAGCTTGAGCGTGGAGATTCAGGTTTGCGATCTTTTGCTAGCGTTCAAGGCTCACTGGTAATGTATCCAATTCATGCCTTTGGCTCAGATGATCAAAAAGATAAATGGTTAAGCGATTTAGGTTCGGGTAAAAAAATAGGGTGCTTTGGTTTGACCGAGCCAAATTTTGGCTCAAACCCTGGTGGGATG
>PASZ01000002.1 GCA_002712245.1 Fidelibacterota bacterium
CCGGTGGAACATTCGATAAAGAATATGATGAAATTACTGGAAAATTGTTTTTCAATAAAACTCACATTAGAGAAATGTTAGATCTAGGTAGGTCTAAAGTTGATGTAAATGTCTCTACTTTAATGATGAAAGACAGTTTAGAAATGGATGCATCGGATCGAGAATTAATTGTAGACAATTGCACCAATGCTAAAGAAAACCAAATTATCATAACCCATGGTACCGATACAATGACAACTACTGCGAATGAAATTGCTGATGCGAATATCAATAAGGTAATCGTGCTTACTGGTGCTATGATCCCTTATAAGTTTGGAAGCTCAGATGGATTATTTAACTTGGGTGGAGCTATTGGTTTTGTTCAAAGTTTAAGGCCAGGTGTTTATATAGCAATTAATGGAAAATACTTTGATCACGATAAGGTAGAAAAAAATCCTGATACCGGAGAATTTGTATCAATTCAATAGATACTTAAATTATTTTATTATAATCATCTCTGTTTGTCGTGGGTCAATATATTGACATTTATTTCCATCAAAGAAGGCATCCTCTTCTAACATAATAGCTAATTCTTTCCCCCAGGATTCAATATACACCTTGGCATTTAGCTCTATTGAAAAAGCGGTATTGGGATACAACGGATAATCTCCATTTACAGGTACACCTTCTTGTTTATCCCACATGCCAATTGTTGGGCCAGAGCCATGACCATAATATCCAATTGGGTGCGTATATATTTGAGGCTTTATGCCAGCAGCTTTTGCCTTTTTAAGGGCANTNAATAAAATTTCATTCCCNGTTCTTCCTGTAACAAATTCATCNGTTAGTATATCTTGNAGNTNGTTGCCAATCGATANNGCATCCNGAATTTCTTTGGGNNCTNTGACCTCGTTTTNNTTCAANACATATGCTAATTGCTGAGTATCAGTATTTAATCCTAAATATGTGATTCCAAAATCAACATGCAACATATCGCCCCGCTGAATGATATTATTATCTTTGGATTTAGAGAATGCACTAAGAAAATCAAAGTTTGCATTATCAGATCTTTGCAAGTCAACCGTAGGATGAAACCATGTAATTAATTTGAGTTCTCTAATGCGCTCCCTATACCACCAAACCACATCATCGGTACTTGTAACTCCTGGTGTAATTACGTTTGATGAAAAACCTTCTTTAATTATATCATGTGCAATTTTACAGATTCCAGGATAATAATTCATTTCTAGCTCACTGCGGGTTTCTAGCCAACCAATCGCTAATTTTTCAGCGCTCGTAATTTTTCTACGGTTCTTACTGCTCAATGACTTTTTAAACAAATCATATTCCGTTGCGGTTAATCCATCAGCTTGAGCAAAATGCTTGCTTTGGTTTAATCCAATCTTTTTTGGATTTTTCTTATCAATAAGTTCTGCTAGTGCTTTGTATTGATTCGGTTCTTTTTCAGGATCCCACATTTTTTTAAAAATCTCACCAACATCATATCGCGCAACCGCATAGGTTTCCAATTTTTTCCCATTGCCTGGATTATATATCACTAAAATTGTTCTTCTTCTGGCATTTAACCAATTTGCAGGTAACATAGTTCTAAGTACTGGATCCTCATTGTATTCTCTGGCAATAATAACCCACATATCAATCTTAGTTCGATTCATTATCTTAGGAAGGACTGTTTCAAATCGATCGCTCAGTAAACGGTCTCTTACCTCTGACCTTTTTTTCATACTTAAGATCTGCTCTTTAAGATCATCTGCCTTTATTGGATAAAAACCAATAACCACAATATTAATTAAAAAGATTATATTCTTCATAGGGTAGCCCGTTTTCTATAGTTTTATTTTTAAAAAATAAGAAAGTAATTTTGCAACCAAGAAACTATACCGAGCAATCAATAATAATGAATAGAGAACATTAATGTATTATGTATGCACTTATTGCAAATCTAAATTTGCAAAAGTAAACCNNCCAGCGTGGCTGTGCAGGTGCGGTAAACCACTATCTGTCCATTATAATTGGGAAGGCAAAGAATACGATTTAGAAATAAAGATGGATGATTATTCACTATGGAGATATCGTTCTGCTCTTCCTAGTGTAGATGAGCGCATTACCCTAGGCGAAGGATTTACGCCTTTATTGCCGTTATCTAGCAATTTATTTGTTAAGAATGAAACTGTAAACCCAACAGGCTCATTTAAAGACAGGGGGATGTCACTTGCTATAACACTGGCCAAACACCAGGGGGTTAAGAATATTTGTTTACCATCCGCAGGAAATGCTGGAATATCGGCTGCAGCCTATTGCAAAGAAGCTGGTATTAACTGTCATGTATTTCTACCAGAATCAATCCCTGATGAGTATTTAAAAGAAACTAAGCGCTATTCAAAACAAGTTATTTTAAGCGGAAGAACGATTTCTGATGCAGCCAAAGAAATGTTAGCTAAAAAAGAAAAAGATTGGTTTGATATATCTACATTAAAAGAACCGTTTAGGGTTGAAGGTAAAAAGACATTGGGCTATGAAATCGCAGAACAGCTTGGATGGAAATTACCAGATGTGATTATTTATGAAACAGGTGGAGGCACAGGATTGATAGGCATGTGGAAAGCTTTCTGTGAATTAAAATCCATTGGGAAAATAAAAGGAAAACTGCCTCGAATGGTTGCAGCGCAATCCGATGGATGTGCTCCAGTTGTGCATGCTTTTCAACGATTAAAAGATTCAACAGATTTTTGGGAAAATAGCCATACTGTTGCTTTGGGATTAAATGTGCCAGGTCCATTAGGAGGATATTGGATACTAGATATTTTATATAAATCTGATGGGATAGCAATTGAGGTTCCAGAAAAAGACCTTGATATTTTAACCCAAGAATTTGTTGTTACCACAAGCATAAAAGCTGGACCAGAAGCAGGAGTTGTTTGGGGTGCATATAAAACGCTTAAAAATATTGATTGGATCAGGCCTGATGAATCTGTTGTTTTATTTGCAACGGGATTAGAGCGTTGTAAATTATAATAATGTTAAGTATCAAATATATAATTATGAAAACTAGGTATTNTATTTTTTCATTATTTATAATGCTNTTTATATCGAGNTGTGANCCACTAGTTACGACCTTTGATGATATAGAAGATGCTNTACTCTATCAGTCAAATCTCCTTAAAGAATATCCAGCAAAAAAAACTATAAGTGTAATGACATGGAATATCAGATTTGGTGTTGCTCGTCTAGATTTTGCTCTAGATGCATGTGGGGATAGAGTAATCATCAGCAAAGGTGAAGTAATCACTGGCCTTGANGGTATAGCAAAAAAAATTAATGANTCNAATGTAGATATTGTTTTGATGCAAGAAGTGGATGTTCAATCAAAACGATCATCCTACATTGATCAAGTACAGTGGTTATTGGATAATACTGGTATGAATTATGGTGTCTATGCTTCAAAGTGGAAATCACAAATTATTTTAGCCGATGGGATAGGAAGGGTTGATGCCGGAAATTTAATTTTGTCAAAATGGAAGCTCGAAGATGCAAAAAGACATCAGCTTCCACTCAGAGGAGATCAAGATGGGCTTACCCAGCTTTTTTACCTACGTAGAAATGTAATCACTGCTAAAGTCGATATGCCAGGCACACCTTTCTTTGCTGTTAATGCACATCTAACAGCTTTTGCCATTGATGATACTAAGCAAAAACATATTTCCGGATTTAAGACTATTCTTGATGATATTGTAGCAAGTGGGTTCAATTTCGTTGCGGGAGGTGACCTTAATGCAATTCCACCCAATGCAACAAAAACTAATTACTGTTTTGATGATCAATGTAACCCNGGAGACTACAACCCAGATGACAAGAAAGGTGGGTGCGATTTTACTCAAGAGATTTCTTGGCTAAATGATTTGTACGGAAAATATGAACCAGCGATAACTTTAGAAGAGTATGGCATGAAAGAGTCCAAGCATTATACGCATAGCCCAGGGGATAAGCTTTTACTTGATCGAAAGCTTGATTACTTATGGACAAACACTTCATGGACAAATGCAGCAACCCATCAGGACGCTACCACGCTATCAGATCATATTCCCGTTACAGCTAGTTGGAGTGTGGAATGAAAATAGCGCATTTATTATTTATTTTTTCATTTATTTCTGCTCAATGGAGTAGTGAATCNGCACATCTNCTTGAAAAGAATCGAAAAGAAGTNGGNCTNTTTACGCCGTTTAAAATGGGGATGAATAATGGTTCNGAACTTAGCATAAATAAGTTTTTAATGATGCCAAGCGCATCTTTGAAACAAGAAATGATAATGTATAATTCTTGGAAAATGGCGCGGATATTTAGAATTGAATACCCTACCCCTGGGCTTAAATGGCTTCAAAGTCCTCTGGGCTTAGAGATGGGTGCCCCCAATAAATTTTCTTTAATTTCTACGCAGTTTTCTATACCNCAAATGCTATCATTTTATACTGAAATAATTGGAACAAAAGGTAGTGTAAAATCTGGGCAATTATCCCTTAATGCCGGTATTGGGGTTGCGTTAAATGGAAAAGAGCTTTCCGATGATGCTACTATTGACCTTCCAATTATATACCCAAGATTATCAGTATACTATAATGACTTTATTATAAAATCTGGCGGTGGGTATTATCGTCAACTTACAGATAAATTATATTATCTTATAGATTACGATATGTATCTGATGCCTGGCGGTCGAGGGCGCTATGCTTTTGANCAGCAGGGATTAGCCGCTTGGCAAAACAGCAATAAATTTCGTCTTTCTTTTGGATATAAATTAATTGCTGGAGAATATCCATTCGGTGCTCAAGCCCATTTATTTCCAACAATAAATATTCAATTTGGCTGGTAAACTTTCTTTCAAGGTATTATTTAGTTTAGTTTTTCTTTCAATTGGCTTCAGTCAGTTGATGAAAGATTCCGATCTTCTAATCAATGAATTAGGATGCGGTAATTGCCATGCGGGTATTGATAATTCCACCTTAATTCCCCTAAGAGCTCCAGACTTAAGTAATTCTGGTTCAAAATATAATCCCGCATTTATATTTGATTACCTTAAATCCCCCAAAGGTATTCGTAAAAATATCGGCAAATCAAGAATGCCTAATTTCAATTTCTCAAACGCTGAGGCATTAGCTTTAACAAAGTATTTAGATTCAAAAAAAACTGAAAACATGAACCCGCCGCGATATCAAAGTGATAAAAACCTAGATGCAGTTCAATTAATTTCAAATGATTATCAATGTACATCATGTCATGTTTTAAATGAAGAGGGGCAAGAAAAATCAATTAATCTTAATCTAACTGGAGCTAGGCTTAAAAAAGAATGGATTTATGATACTATCTACTATCCGCAAAAACATATATCAACAGGCACGGCTATGCCTCAATTTTTTGATGTAAATGATAATAACTCAAAAAAAATTGTCACTTCAATGACTAACTACCTTTTAGCGCTTAGCAAATCAAATCTCAAAAATCTTAACAAAAAACTCAAAAAAGCGCAAAAGCAATTTCCTGAAATAACCGCAGAAGAAGGACGAAAAATTTTTCAATCTCAAAATTGCATGAGCTGCCATACGATGGAGAGTGAAATTACATGGTTTGCTGAGCACAACGCACCAAACATAGCTATTCAAAAGATGCGCACTAAAGATTCTTGGCTGTACACCTATTTAAAAGAACCCCATCCAATTCGTCCTAATGGGTATTATCCTGGTACAGGCAGCAGGATGCCAAATTATAATCTAAGCCAAGATGAGGTTAATAAAATTTTGAGCTGGTTTAAGACCTATGCGCTAAAAACATCACTGCAGCCAATCTCCAATTTTCAAATAGATAAAGTGGAAAATTTATTAAATGATAATTTATCATGCCTTGGATGCCATCAATTAAATGGAAAGGGNGGTATTATAGGCCCTGATTTAACAAATGTCGGCACACGCCTTACTGATGGATATATAAAGATGTCCATTGAAAAACCACATATGGTTATACCTGAAAGCATAATGCCTAAACAGAACATTGATAAAAAAATTACCAAGCTTTTACAATCCTACCTAGCTATGCAAAAAAACCCATCAAGCTCAAAATATATTGACCTAATCAAAAACAAACCTTATCAGATCAATAATAACTATATA
The DNA here is from genome assembly GCA_002712245.1 of Fidelibacterota bacterium. GTDB lineage: Bacteria > Fidelibacterota > Marinisomatia > Marinisomatales > TCS55 > TMED108. Next base: position 6,159 of record PASZ01000002.1, read on the forward strand.
TCAAATTGCGCTGCTTGTCATGGATTAAAAGGAGCAGGAAATGGCTTTAATGCTTCATATCTCCCTGTTGAGCCAGGAAATTTAACCGATGCTGAAAAGATAGCCCAAAGATCCGATGATACATTATATGAAACATTATATAATGGGGGGAGAATTATGAAAAAGCATCATTTCATGCCTGGCTGGGGATTGAAGCTTTCACATAAAGAAATTGTAGAATTAGTTGAACAGATAAGACAGTTTTGTGATTGTGTTTCACCCAAATGGGCAGAAAAATAAAAAAATAGACGAAAATTTTTTTCTGACGTATATTTTATACTTCAAATACACTGAATGCATAAATAGGAGGTAATTCATGCGGTCAATAATATATGTAATGGCTTTGTTTTNATTCAGCACTTTAAGTGCTCAGAAAAAAGTACATTTTGATTTTGGATCTGATTCAATAGAGGTTAATGTAGGAGAAACTAAAGAAATTCTCATTAAACTATTGGATAACAAGAATAAGTTAGTAGATAATCCATTTTATGTCTACGGTCAAAGAGGAACTCTTTCTGTTTCTCCAAGAATTAGCGAATCAAAAGGGAANGTAAAAGTAACNTTAAAAGTTCATAAGCCTGGANGGCTTGAGCTTACCACCCAAACAGTAACAGTGAAAAGAGATGATAGAGTAAGAGGTAGTCTTATAGTTAATGTTCCCTATCCTCCTATTGAGAGCGTTACATTTTTAAATAATCCAAAGAAGCTGTACACTAATACTGTGACCAATTTATCAGCAACAGTAAAAGACCAAGCAGGACTTGATCGCACTGCTACTACTTCCGTTGTTTACAAGTCCAGCAATGAAGGTGTTGCTAGCTTTGATGAGCTAAATAATCTTATGACTCACAAATCAGGAAACGTAACAGTATCTGCTAGCGCTGAAGGCGTTACCCAAAAATTAAAGATTAAGGTTGCAAAAAATCCAGCACGTGGAGTAGATCTTTCAACCGATGATGTGGATGAAATCCGAACTGGAGATGTTTTAAAAATTGATGCAAAAGCTACTAATAGCGGAGGTAAAAGAATCAATGATGTTCCTGTATATTTTTCATATGCTGGAAAATCTGAATACGGCGAATTTGGCTTGCCGGCTTCTGCGCAGATCACCAGCGATGGCCGTTTTGTGGCGGAGACCGCAGGTATGTACACTGTTTCAGCTTCTGCAGGTGGATTCTCTGCACAAAAAGCAATCAAAGTTACTCAAAGAGATGTTAGTAAAAAAATCAAGTTAGTAGGTCATGGTTTAATTACTGATGTTTTAACCTCAGACTTATGGGTCTGGCCAGGTGTTGGCAAGCATAAAGGCAAGGACTTTGCCGTAACCGGTACATGGGGATCAAACGGAGAAGCGTATTTTTGGGATGTGACCGATCCTGCCAATATGAAGATCATCGATACGGTGACCGTGGATGCACGCACAGTCAATGACGTTAAGATATCGGAAGACGGTAGGGTNGGTGTGATCACNCGCGAGGGNGCATCNGACCGCAAGAATGGCTTTGTAATATTAGATGTATCCGATCCTTACAANGTNACCATCAGNGCCGCNTANAACGATGNTATGACNGGTGGTGTTCATAATGCGTTCATCTATGAGAACCATNTCTATGCGGTTAACAACGGCCGTAAGTACGATATCATCAACATCGATAATCCTAAAAAACCGNNNCGAGTTGGTGTCTATGAGCTGGATAGCCCAGGGCATAGNATTCACGATGTATGGATCGAAGATGGTATCGCNTACTCATCCAACTGGGCCGATGGAGTNGTTGCAGTTGATATTGGAGCAAAGAAACATAAAGAGGCAGACCGTTCAAAATCTCAATTTAACCCGCTGCTTGCNAAAGCAGGACAAGGNAGTCCATCTAATCCTGTTCCATTAGCAGAGATGAAGGACCCAACTGGAAGAAATCATGCAGCGTTCCCCTTTTTAAGTGAATCAACAGGGCAATTCTATATTGTTGGTGGTGATGAAAATTTCCCCTGGGGTGTTATGGCAACAAANAATAAACCATCTAATCCTCGTGGCGCATACCACTTCCTAAACTTTTCCGATCCTGAAAACCCAAGGGAAGATGCAATTTATGAAGTACCTGAGGCTGGTTCGCACAACCTCTGGATTTATGGTGACATGTTACTTGCTGGTAATTACCAGGGAGGTCTCAGGGTAGTTGATATTTCAGGTGAATTACTTGGAGATATCTATAAACAAGGTAGAGAGATTGCTCATTATCTTTCGTACCATGAAGATGGAAGAATTCCAAACGCACCAATGGTATGNGGCGCTCAACCATACAAAAATTATATATTCTTTTCGGATATGAATTCAGGCCTTTATTGTGTTGAGCTTGAGGAAAAAACAAGCAGTTCTGAAGGTCAATAAAACAATTTAACGGAGTTTANCTATGAAGAAATTTATTTCAATTTCAATTTTATCTTACGCAATTTTATTTGCACAACCCCCACGCTCACAAAACAAAGATTTTAAATTTGTTTTTGAGCCAGAATCAATCTCATTGAANGTCGGAGAATCTAAAAAAATGACTGTGCGATTAGTTGATTCAAAAGGAAAGCAGGTAAAAAGCCAATTTATGGTTAGAGGCCAGAGAAGAGCTCTTGCTGTTGAACCAAGAATGAGCGATTCCACTGGGGTTTCAGAGATAACAGTCCAGGCTTANAAATCNGGNAAGCTATCNATCAGGGCTTTTGCGCGTGGACTTAAGGGCGGCTTTGTTTCAGGNATACTTGAATTAGATGTTCCTGATCCNCCTCTAGATCGCATTGTTTTTGTAGATCCAGATAAAAAAGTTTATACCGGGACTAATNTTAGTTATGAAGCGCAGGTTTTTGATAAAGCTAACTTATTAAGGGAAGATGTTGAAGTTAATTTTTCAACAAATAATAATAAAACCGCAGAATTTGATCGNTTTGGCAACNTAACAGTGAAGAAGCCCGGCAAGTTTGTCATCACCGTTTCCGCTGAAGATATNNANGAGGAATTAANGGTNCAGTCAAAGAAAAATCCTGTTAAATCATTAACNTTNTCATCTCCTAAAAATGAAATNAGAACCGGAGATGTTATTAAGCTTGATGCNAGCCCNTTANATTCTCGAGGTCGAGNNGTTAAGGATNTACCTATTTCNTATTCGTATTCNGGGCGGGCTGTTTATTCTGACGTTTTCATTAATAACAAGTCATCGGAATCTGTTGGANTACCTGCATCAGGAACGATTACTAATGAAGGAAAATTTGTTGCGGAAACTCCTGGTGTATANACAATTACAGCNCAATCNAGNGGNTATTCAGCTATAGCGAAAGTTAAAGTCGTTCCAAGAAATGTAAAAAGAAGAATANAGGTAGTTGGACATGGAACTGTCACAGATCACCATACATCTGATTTNTGGGTGTGGCCTGGTGTAGGTAAGCATAAGGGTAAAGATTTTGCTGTTACAGGTACNCATAGCGCTGATGGCGAAGCTTATTTCTGGGANATTACTGACNCANCAAAGATGACAATAATTGATACAATAAAAGTTGATGCNCGCACTGTAAATGACGTAAAAATAAGTGAAGATGGGCGAGTTGGAATTATTTCTAGAGAAGGCGCATCTAATCGTAAAAATGGATTGGTTATTCTTGATGTAACAGATCCATACAATGTTACAATAACTAAAATGTATGATGACGATTTAACTGGNGGTGTTCATAATGTATTTATATATCAAGACCATGTATACGCNTTAAGTGCTGGTACGAGGTATGATATAATAAATATTAGTGACCCCGCAAACCCATTTAGAGTCAGNTCATATGAATTGGATACTCCAGGNCACAGTATTCATGATGTATGGGTTGAGAATGGTATAGCNTATTCATCCAATTGGGCAGATGGAGTTCACATNGTAGATGTTGGAGGAATACCACAGCGTGAACAATCAAGGGANAAGTCAAGTTTTAATCCATTTTTAGCTATGGCCGGCAAGGGAAGCCCTGGGAANCCTGTTAAGCTTGNAAGCAAGTCAGACCCTAATGGTCATAACCATGCAACATTTCCGTTTGTAAGTCAATCTTCTGATAGGTTTTACATGATNAATGGAGATGAATGGGCGAAAAGTATCCCTGGTTCCGCAGANAGAATTTATCAGGGAGGNTTTCATTTTATAGATTTTACAGATGTTAANAATCCCCAAGAAACCGCGATCTATCAAGTTCCTGAAGTTGGGTCNCATAACCACTGGGTTGAAGGTGANATTTTATATGCTGGNTATTACTATGGCGGCATACGAGTACTCGATATTTCCGGAGAGNTATTAGGAGATCTTTATGCTCAGGGCCGNGAAATTGCTTTTTTTGAAGGAAGAGACCCTAATGGAAAAATTGCAAATGAAACAAATGTTTGGGGAGTAATTCCTTACAAAGGATTGATTTATTTTGCTGATCATTACAATGGTCTTTGGGCTGTTAAATTAGTTGATGAAGAACCACTGGGGACAAATTAATGAAAAATTCTATTAAAATTTTTACTGTCATATTTTCAATGCTTATTGGAGTGAGNGCATATGCTAAAGATTACTATGTCTATGTTTGTGCAGAATCAGAAGATGAGGTAGCTCTTATNCGTTTTGATGGTAAAAAAGCATATGTAGAAAAAACAATTCCTGTCGGCGTTTGGCCATTAGAAATTGAAGGACCTCATGGAATTACTGTTGCTCCAGATGGCGAACATTGGTATTTATCAATGGCGCATGGGATGCCCTATGGTCATCTTTATAAATACAAAACTGGAACAGATCAATTTGTTGAGCGTGTTGAACTNGGAATGTTTCCTGCAACAATGGAAATTTCAAAAGCAACCGGATTGCTGTATGTTGTTAATTTTAANTTACATGGNGGNCACAGCAAAGCAAGTACGGTTTCCATTGTTGATCCAGAAGAAATGATAGAGGTTGAAAGGGTAGAAACCGGAGTCATGCCTCACGGNTCAAGGATGTTGAANAANGGTTTAAAGCATTATTCAGTTGCTATGATGTCTGGCACTCTTTATGAAATTGATGCTATGTCAATGGAGCTNACAAGGACACTTTCTACTNCTCCACCTATGAAAAAAGGAAGACATTCATCNCATAACATGCATTCTATGAATCATTCCAATATGAATCATTCAAANAATTCTAGTGGTATGAAAATGNATCATAAAATGCCTGCTGAAAAACCAACATGGGTTTATCCGCACCCAAATGATAATCTATTATATGTTGTAAACAATGGTACGCATAACGTTGTTGAGGTNGACGTTAAAAAATGGAAAGTCCTAAGGACATTCAAAACGGATAAAGGNCCTTATAACTGTGAAGTTAGNAGAGATGGTAGATTTCTTGTTGTGACTTACAAAAGTGCAGCAAAAACTGGCGTATGGGATTTGAAAAAAGGCAANGAAGTNGCNANGTTTAANAATACGCGNAAAGTAACTCATGGAGTTTCAATTTCTCCTGATAGTAGATATGCTTTTGTTTCTGTTGAAGGNGTNGGGAAAGANCCAGGGGCTGTAGANATTTTTGATTTAANAAATCTTAAAGCAGTTNCGGTAGCTGAAATTGGAAAACAGGCAGGTGGAATNGCATTTTGGAAGATGACTAACTAGGGTCAGTATTTACAGCGTCCCTCTCTTTTTTTGTCATTTCTAAGACAATCTCAGTGCTCCCTTTAAAACTTGCATGTTGCTCTTTAGTTGCTTTGTAAAAATACCAAAGAGTTAAAAAATAAGAAGCATGAAACCACCATTCTGAAATTCTTCCAAAATAATATATTCCATCTACAATCACTGTTGCCATAAACAGCATAGTAACCATCATTGTTGGAGGATATAACCGTCTTTTAATAGCAAACATTTTTTTATATAAATCATGACCTAATTCAGGATGCTCTTCAAGATATTCTCTTATGTTAACCCCTGTACCAACAAAGAAAAACATAACCAAAGTTTGAGCTGCAATAAAAATAATACTAACAATTAGGTCGAACGTAATTCGATTAGTTTGCCAGAAATCAAAATAATGATTTAGTCCAATTTGTACTAATCCTAATCCTGAAATTGTTACTAATACATAACAAAGTATCATAAAAAACCACATTATATTTCCAATCTACACATTGAAATGAAAGAAGATACAATCACCATCTTCCACAATATATTCTTTACCCTCAAGTTTTGATAGGCCTGATTCTTTGACAAGTTTTTCAGATCCCATTCTTTTTAAATCTTCATATTTGATTATTTCAGCTTTAATAAAACCCTTTTCAAAATCTGTATGAATTACTGAAGCAGCTCTAGGAGCACTGGACCCCTTACTTATTGTCCAAGCACGAACTTCTTTTTCTCCTCCTGTAAAATATGTCTCCAAATCTAATAATTTAAATGCCTTTCGAATTAATAAATTTAACCCTGGCTCTTCAAGATTGTATTCATTCAAAAATTCTAGCTGCTCATTATTATCTAAAGTTGATATTTCTTGC
>PASZ01000003.1 GCA_002712245.1 Fidelibacterota bacterium
TTCGCTAACTTCTTCATTTGATGGAGTATCTTCAGCTACTTCTTCTGCTGGCTCCTCTTCGCTAACTTCTTCATTTGATGGAGTATCTTCATTGTCTTCTCTTTCAGGTTCTATGTTTTGATTCTTCTCAATAAATTCTTGAACATTATCATATATTGCCTCTAAAGATTCTTCATCAATTTTATCAATATCCATTAAGCTTTCTTCGCTAGAATTAAGTAAATCTGAAACCGTAAAAACTTCATTGTCATTTAGTACCTTAACAATAGAATTGTTAACATTTTCAATATCTGCTAAAAGCGTTTCTTGTTCTTTTTGCTTACGTTCATATTCATTTTTGCCAAACGCATCAATTTTATAGTTGGTAACATTAGCAGCCAAATTAACATTGACTCCAGCACGACCAATAGCGAGCTCTAAATCATCATCATCAAAAATAGCAATACAATAGCTCCTATCATCATCTATATAAAGATCAAGCGGTTTTGCGGGAGACAAGGCCCTACTAATTAATACTTCAGATTGTTCACTTGAATTAATTATATCAATTTTTTCATTATTTAATTCGCGAACGATGTCTTGAATTCTACTGCCTCTCATACCTACACAGGCACCTACAGGATCAATTCTTCTATCATGTGATTTAACAATTATTTTTGCTCTTTGACCAGGATATCTAGCAATAGATGTTATTTCAATAATTCCATCTTCAATCTCGGGAACCTCCATTTCAAACATTTTATATAAAAAATGATTATCACTTCTTGAAACTACAATATCGGGGCCTCTAGAAGTAATTTCAACAGACTTTATAACTGCTCTGACAGAATCACCTCTGCGATATCTTTCTGAGCGTATCTGTTCTTTTTTAGGCATTCTAAGCTCAGCTTGATCTATATTCACAAAAACATTATCTCTTTGAACTTGATGTACCGTACCAATTATAATTTCACCAACTCGATTTGCATAATCTTCATAAATATATTTTTTCTCAACATCTTGTAATTTTTGTGAGAAAAATTGCTTAGCCATGTATATCATTCTTCTGCCAAAAATCATTGGATCTATAATTTCAATATATGAATCACCGATTACTAAATCTTTAGCCATTTCACTATCTATTTTAGCAACTTCATCTAATGTTATTTCCATTACTGGATCTTCTACATCTGCAACAATATCCTTTTCAACATAAATTTCAAATTCACCTTTATCTAGGTTAACAATCACACTACAATTGCTTGCATCACCTCTTTCTTTTTCAATGAGATGTAAAAAGAGTGATTCTATAATGGAACCTAGCTCGGATCTTTCAACATTTTTCTCTCTGGCAATTTCAGAAAAAACTTCAATTAATTCTCTATTGACCAAAACTCCTCCTAAAAAAACTAAAACTTAATAATAACTTTTGCATTTTCTATTTGACTATATTTCAAATTTATTTTCTGACCATTTTGTAAAATTCCCCCAATACCGCTATCATCACTAGTAGATAACTTAACTTCCATTATTTCTGTATTATCTGAGGTTTTAATTATTAATGTACGACCAATATTTTTTTTATATTGAACAGGATGAATTAAATCAGCATCTAATCCCGGCGATGAGATTTCAAGCTCTATGCCACTTGGAAATCTATCATTGATTACATTTGATTTTTTTATTTTCTTGGCAAGTAAAGATGTTGTGTTCAAATCTATACCTTTTGAACTATCTATAATAATTTTAAACTTACCAGCCTGTGAAAAATCGTTGTAATCTATCATTACCAAATCATCTGGAATTAAATCTTTAATAGTATTTTTTATCATATCCATAGGTCTAATTAAAAGAAAAGTGGGCCGTAGCCCACTTTGCAGTAGTTGAAATTACAATTATATTTATATATCAACAATGAGTAAATAAAAACTATTTTTTCATCATTACGCCATATATATAATCAATTTTTTCAATAATTTCTACATCATCCGTATAGTTATTACGAATATCATTTAATATTTTGGTTGATTTTTCAACATCATTATTTTTTAAATAAAGTTCACAAAGTTTTAAGCTATTTAAAGCCTTTACTCTCTTTGTATCAGAATATTCAACTGCTTTTAATTGATATTTGATGGCATTTTTAAAATCGTCTTTTTCTAAATATAAATTGGATAAAGCTTCATTAGAAGAGGTTAACAAGAAAGGATTATTTCCTTTTTTTGCGTAGGTTTGAAAAAGCGAAATTGCTGACTCATGATTATTATCAGATAAATATATCTGTGCTAAATAAAATGCTCCTATTTTTCCTGATTCAGTAGATCCATATTCATCAATTAATTCTTGAAGCTGTATTTTAGCATTTTGCAAATCTCCGCTATCTAAATAAAGTGTTGATTTAGTTAGAAGATACTCTGCTTCTTGGCGATTATTTTGAAAGCTTTGAGATAAAAAGATCATTATAATTATTATTAGCGCAACACCACCACCAATACGACCTAATAACTGGAAATTATCATTGATATAAGATCGTATCATAAAAACAGATTCAACAAATGAATCCTTTTTAATTTCATCTCTAGTAATTTTTCTTTTTGGTTTTAACATTTATTTTCCTTGAAATATTTTTTTGTACCCCCGACTGGAGTCGAACCAGTATCTAATCCTTAGGAGGGATTTATTCTATCCATTGAACTACAGGGGCCATATAAAAATTATGAATATTATTTAACAAAGATAAGGGAAGAAAAAATTAATTATTCGACTCTTGAATTAGATCTCTTCTCATTAAGTTAACTACCATCTCTTTTGGATCTTTATTGTGAAATAAAATTTTATATACAGCTTTAGAAATTGGCATATCTATTTCATACTTTTTAGATAAATCATTTACAGATCTAGACATATTAACTCCTTCTGCGACCATTTGCATCGAATATAAAATTTCATCTAGATTTTTACCTTCGCCAATGGATTGTCCCACAAATCGATTTCTACTATGCTGACTTAAGCAAGTTGCGATTAAATCCCCAACACCGCTTAAGCCTGAAAAAGTAGAAGGATTTGCGCCCATTTTTTCACCTAACCTAATTATTTCTGCCATTCCTCTTGTTAATAACGCTGCCTTTGCATTATCGCCAAAACCAATTCCATCACATATTCCTGTTGCTATAGCAATAACATTCTTCAATGATCCACCTAACTCAACTCCAATAATATCTTGATTTGTATATACACGNAAATTATCAGATGAAAAAATAGATTGAACTTTCTTAGCTAAATATAGATCATTTGATGCTGAAACTAAGGTTGTTGGTTGTTTATCAATTACTTCTTCTGCATGACTNGGTCCATAAAGTGAAATGATATTATTAAAACTAGTCATTTCTGATGAAATAACTTCACTCATTCTTAATAATGAGCCATTCTCTAGACCTTTTGCGGTATTGACTATTATTTGATTTTGATTGATAAAAGAATTTAATTTTTTTGAAATTTCACGAACCGAGCTCGTTGGCGTAGCAATTACAATAACATCAGAATCAGAAATTGACTTTTCAAGATCATATTCAAAATTAATTTTTGAATTAAACTTAAAATTCTTGAGATTTGGATGAATGCGTGTTTTTTTAAAGTTTATCAGCTTATCATTATTGTAATGCCACATTACAACGGAATGAGAATTTTCTGATAAAGTTTGAGCAAGAGCACTACCCCAAGATCCACATCCTAAAACTAATATTTTGTTCATGCATTTACTCGGAATACATTGAATTTATTTCAACGGACCAGTTTTCATTAATTTGTTTTCTACGAATTTTTAATGTTGGTGTGAGTTCGCCGTCATCAATGGTNAAATCTCTTGGAAGAATGATAAACTTTTTAATTTGTTCCGGATTAGAAAATTCATTATTAAGTCTATGAACTTCTTTTTCAACTTCAGAAAAAATTTCTTTATTATCAGTAAAATCTGAAAGTTTAAAAGAATTTTCTTCTAACATTTTAATTTGCAGAGCTGGGTCTTTGGGTATGTTCGCTGTATCTATATTGACTTTATCGCGAAGAATTACGCCTACATCTAGCGTAAAAAGCGCAGAGCAATACTTGTAATTATCTCCAACTAGAAAACATTGTGAAATCAAAGGTATAGATTTCATAGTTTCTTCAATTATTAGAGGAGCGATATTCTTACCTGCGGAACTAACATAGATCTCTTTCTTTCTTCCTGTTATTGAAATAAATCCATTATCATCAATTTCTCCAACATCGCCTGTATGAAACCATTCATCAATAATTTCTTTTGATGTGGCTTCAGAATTATTATAATAACCCTTCATAATGTGGTCACCTTTAACAAGCAATTCTCCATCATCTGCTACTTTTATCTCAGTACCTGGCAAAGGTTTTCCAACAGAACCAATTTTATTATTATTATGGTAATTTAAAGTTGCTCCCGCTGAAGTCTCAGTAAGCCCCCAGCCTTCAAATAATGGTATACCTAAAAACTGAAATAATTTTAGAATATCAGGATTGATGGGAGCAGCCCCAGTTATTGCAAATTTTACATTACTAAAACCAGCTGCTTCTTTGAGTTTTTTCTTAAATATTGATGAAAGACCAGGAATTTTTAGACCAATCTTTAAAATGGCTTTAGAATCAATGGCTGCTTTTAAGTTAGAATAAACTTTCTCATAGATTCTTGGTACAGAAATAAAAAGGTGGGGCTGGATTTCTTTTGCGTAATCAACAGTATTTAAAGGGCTGTCAACAATATGCATATGCAATGCCCTTTTAACCCAAAAATGACAATCAACAAGCTGACCAAATACATGCGCACCTGGTAACCAACATACATAGAGTTCACCTTGATGAAATTTCAGCATATCTGATGTTGATGAAAGAGCAAAAGACCAATTTGCAAATGACAATTCTACTCCTTTAGGATTTCCGGTTGTTCCTGATGTATAAATCAATGAGCATGTNTCTTTTTCATCTATCTTATCGCATCGATCCAAAACTGAATCCGAGGCTACATCTCTACCTTTTTCTAAAAATTCGTCCCATGATATTATTTTTGGATGATTTAATTTTTCTACACCATCCATAGTCACAACTAATTCAACATTTTGTAAATTATCAAGAATATGAAATAGTCTATGATTAGGCATCTTTTCCTTTTCACCACCATCATTTGGATTATTTCCTAAAAAAACAATTTTAGATTCTGAATTTCCAACTATCCATTCAACTTCACTTGATGAACATGTATGATATACTCCTACAGATACACTGTTAATAAGCTGGGTAGCAGCATAGCAAGCGCTCCACTCTCTTCTATTGTAGCTATAAATACTAACCTTGTCATTCTTATTTATACCACACGCTAAAAGAGATTTAGATATTGATTGTGTAAGATTATAAAAATCAGACCATGTATCTGATTGCCAATTACCATTTGAATCTTTAATAGAAAGAGCAGGTTCGTTTGGATATTTTTCTACATTTTCAAGTAAATATTTAGGTGAAATCATAATCATCTCCTTTGTATGATAGGTACGACATTCAAGTAAAACTTGATAATCAACTCATAAGAATATAGTTTATTTTAAATCATTAATCAATTCTCTGTACTTGACATGCAATTGTAAACTCTAATAATTTAATATATAATTCTTATATCTTATTTGCCGGGGTGGCGGAATTGGTAGACGCGCGCGACTCAAACTCGCGTATCGAAAGGTGTGGGGGTTCGAGTCCCCCCTCCGGCACATTTTTTACCATAATTATCTATTACTATTACTGATTATTTAGTGATTTATAAATAATATAAAAAACTTGCATTTGTAATGGTTAAACTTTTACTTTAGCCCATCAAGGTGCTGGCTTGGTACCTTTGGTATGTGGAAGGGGTAGGCGTTCACTCAGTTCCGAGGTCTTTGTGAACACTACCCCATTTTCTTTTCATGCTATATTAATGTAATACTTCAATAAATTTATATATATTAAATAATATTAATTTATACCTGTATATATAAATAGCTTTAATAGCTATGATAATTGATTAAATATTGTTGATAGAATATCAACTTCAGGGCAATTAGTATTAGGGTTTAATATCCAAAATAAGTTTTTTAGTTTTAAAAATATGTAAGACTTAAAGAAGTAATTGAATTACAGAAATAAAAAAAACCGCGAAAAGCGGCTTTTTTTATATAAAACAAAATATATTTACTTCTTTTTATCCTTTTCAGGATCCAGTAATTCTTTAACTTGGTTTTGTAATTGAGTTAAAGTTTGTTCAAGATCAGATAATTTTCGTTTTGTTAGCCTTCTCTGGCTGTCAAAACTATCCTGGAGATCAATAATATCATTATTTGTGCGATCAATTTTCTTATTGGTTCCCCTGCCGTACTCATCTAGATTATACTGAACTTCTTCAATATTATCAGATAGCTGATTGGCTTTTTCATTAATTAAATTTGTATTTGAAATAATATCTTCTTGAGCTTTACGAATATGTTTACCCCTACCTTCAAATTTTAAATCAAATTGCCTCAGACCTTCTCTAAATTCTTTATCCACTACATCTAAATGATCTGAATCCTTTATGTTTAATTCAGTCATTCGAGATTTCATATCATCTGCCATAAGCTGAAAATATACTCCTGCTACTAAAAGAACACCGAGTAATCCAAAAATAATTTTATCCTTAACGCTCATCGTTTCCTCAAATTTAACTTATACCTTCTAATCTTTTTTCCCATTCACTAAGTTCAGTTTTTTCATCAGTAGTTTCTTCGCCATCAGTAGATTTTTCTTCATGAACTTCATCTTTTATCTCACCGGATTTAATTTGCTGTAATAACTTCTCCTTTTCATCTGAACTCTTTTTGAGTGAGTCCATTAAATCATCAACTTCTTTATTAAAATCATCAATGGTTGCTTCAAGCCTTATCATCAATTCGTCTAACAAAGATTGACCATAGGATGCATTGATGCCATCAAGCAAATCGTCAAGCTTGTTTTGAAGATAACCTTCTCTTTGTTCTTTTTTGCTAAAATCAATACTCATAGAATTATTTTAAATTAACACTCAAAAGTAAAAATAAGAACGTGAAATTAATAAAGTTTTTTTCTAATAAAATGAGATTTTATTATTTATTTTAAATTTCTTATTTATTCCTCTAGCAATTGGATTATATATCCTTCTCTGCAAAGATAAAGGAATTCTATCCTCATTGTGCTGAATAATTAAATCTTGTTTCCCGACATTTGTTTCTGATCCTCTAGTAAATATACTTCTTTTTGCTGCAATATGAATTTCAATCTTATCTGAAACTTGAATGTAGACTACATAATCATATTTTCTAAGCGTCCTTCTAATTCTGATAGATTTTGTAGTTAAAGCATAGCTTTCTGGTGCATACATATCAATATCATAATCAAGTGATAACAATATTTCCCTGCATTCATTCAAAACTTCATCTTTTGGTAAATGATAATCATAATAGCGCACCATTCTTGGATTTGAAGCACAAGAAAAGCATATAAATGAAATATATAATAGTTTAATGAATAAATTAAATGTCAGGCTAATTAATATATTTCAAAAATTGAAGGTAACTGTTCAATAGCTGGAGCAGGTTTAGATGAATGCATAAAATCTGGATTATAATAAACCAATTTTAAAACGCTATAATTAGCAGAGAAAATTGATAAATCCGATTTAGGCATAAGAACTGAAGAATTTAAATATAGCTCGATCATAGCAGGATTAGGATTCCAAGTTGATCTATAAAACGCTCTAGAAAATTTCTGATCAAGTAAATTTGAATAAGCGCCTGATACGCCAGACTCTTTATGGTTAATTTTTGATGGAGGTCCATATACCTCTGAAATATTTTTTTCATGCCTTAAAAAGTCTTGCACCTTTTTTTCTACACTATTGCTTTTCAAGTGAAAATCTATTTCAACTTTCCAGAAACCGCTATCAGCAAAAAAGTAATGCACTGCTACTGAATCAGGTCCCAATCTTCCTTTGTATGACTTATTTTGGGATAGGGTGTCTTCTGATTTAATTAAAGTAAAATTAGTAATAATATCTATTTCTGGAGAACTACCCCATAAAAAACCTTTATAACCAGCATCTAGGGTTAAAGGTATAGAAGGATCAAGTAAAGCAGAATTTTGTGAATTTTCATCTAAAATAGGCTCCTGGGATAATGTATCAACCATAACGCTGTCACTAGGTTCATTTAAAGGTGAAGTCGATGTTGTATCTTCTTGAGACCAAGCAGATTGAATTAATAGAATAGTAAGTATAAGTCTTTTCATTGTCAATTGTTGTCTTTATTTATTAGCGCAAAATACAATTTCAATTTTCTGCTAGTCAAGCTCTATTGAATAACATTTCCAATTCGATCGAATCTTGGAAAAAAGGTGTTCAAGTTCAAAGAGAACCACGAAAATAATGCTTCGCCCAATATGTAATCACGAGGAATAAATCCCCAATATCTAGAATCTAAACTATCATCTCTATTATCTCCCATTGCCCAGAAATAATCTTTTTGAACTTCATAGTACTTCATTTCTGATATAGGTCGGTTATTGATTAGAAGGTTTTCTGGTTTAGGCCGATTATTTATTTGCCATGGTACAAGTATATTTCCCCTAGGGTAATATTTACTAACTATATTTGAAAAAATTTTATTTGGGTTTGATCTTTTGAAAAACCAAAACATACTTTTTCTTCTAAATAATTCATTTGGATCATCCATGGTATATGGATATTCTTTACCTTCACTGACCAGCTTAACTTCATGGCCATCTAAAAGCATAACGTGGATCAATAACTGCAAATTATTACTATCAATGTCTATGCGGTCCCCTTTTTGAGGTATTCTTAATTTCTTAAATTGATCCTTGTTGCCTTGATTACCTAAAAATATATCATTTTGTGAAAATGACTCTGAGAGTATGTTCGGAATAACAAATTTTCCATTATTAGCTAGTGGAAATGGTTGATCATTAATATGAACAATTTTATCTCTAATCTCTAATATATCCCCAGGTCCAGCTATACACCTTTTAACATATTTCTGTCGTGTATCGCGAGGAAATTTAAAAATAATTACGTCTCCCCTTTTTGGCTCTTTGAAAGAAGGAAATTTTAATGAAGGTAAATTAAAAGCCAAGTCCATAACGCCTACTCTATCAGGAGTGTTCATTCCATAAACAAATCTATTTCCAACCAAAAAATCCCCTGTCATAATTGTATTTTCCATACTTCCCGTTGGAACAATATACATTTCAAATATAGTTACTTTGATTGTTAAGATAATTACAATCAAAATAAATAAAGATTTAACCTCGCTTAATATTTTATTAATTCTATTTTTCATAGTACTAAATTACTTAATAAGAGCATTTAACTTGAACCAATTATTAATTTCTTTATTAAGTACCTTGAGTAAATGTTTTTGGTTAGATAATTGAGCTCTATATGAAACTTTATTAGTCATTTCTTTACCTGGTAAATTTGCTGAAACTGGTCTAAATGTCTTTCTATGAATCAAAGTCGCTTTATTATCATTTAATGCTGCAATGTGATTTTTCGTACCGTATCCTTTATTATTTTTAAATTCAAATTCAGGGAAAATTGGATCTACGAGCTTCATAAATTTATCTCTCGTTACCTTAGCAATGATTGAAGCGGCGCTAATTTGTTCAATTTTCTCATCACCTTTTATAACCCCCTCTGATTTAATTCCTTTTAATGGAATAGCAAAACCATCAACCATTATTCTATCGGGCTTTCTTTTTAAATTGTACAACGCCTGCTGCATAGATTTGTATGTAGCTTGTAAAATATTAATATTATCAATCTGCCTACTAGAAATAACGCCAATACCTACATCTGAAATTTTAATAATTTGATCAAATAATTCTTCACGAATTTTTGGTGAAATTTTCTTTGAATCCTTTAAGCCTATAATCCCATGATTTATAGGTAAAATAACCGCAGCGCTAACTACGGGCCCAGCTAGCGGACCTCTACCAACTTCATCAATTCCACAAATTATTTTCATAATCAAATATATGAAAATAATTACCTTTATATTTACAATTTGATTGATTGATTATTTGATTAACAATTTATAATCTTAAGGCATTAATAAATGCTAATCTGCAGGAAAGTGAACAATGAATAAAAAAACTGGTGCAATAATTTTCTTTGGTTTGATAATAATCCTATTATCAATGTTTGGGGTAAGCTTTTTTGAGGCGATATGGTCTTTTCCTAGATTTAGCCTCGTTCCTCTTATGGTAGTAGCTCTTTTGGGTACGGGAATATTTACCACAATTAATCTTGGCTTTCCACAAATAAGATATCTAAGACATGGATTTCGCGTTACCAGGGGAGATTATGATAACCCTAATGAAGCGGGTGATTTAAATCATTTCCAAGCTTTAACCACGGCTCTTTCTGCTACTGTTGGTATTGGGAATATTGCAGGAGTGGCAACGGCGATATATTATGGGGGGCCTGGTGCCTTATTTTGGATGTGGATAACTGCTTTTTTTGGATCTGCTCTAAAGTTTGCAGAATGCACTTTAGCTGTTGAATATCGAGATTTTGATAGCAAGGGAATGACCGCGGGTGGTCCTATGTATACCATTGAAAAAGGTATGGGAAAACAGTGGAGATGGCTTGCAATTATTTTTGCAGGATTTACGGTTATTTGTTCCTTTGCAACAGGAAACGCGATTCAATCATTCACATTATCTGATCAGTTATATTCGGAAGTTTCTCAGGTTGTAGGGAAAGAACATTTTTTAACAATCAAGCATCAATTAACAGATTGGTATAGTGTTTCTGTACAGCAAATTATTAATGGACTTTTAATAGCTGGAATTGCGGCATTAGTTATTCTTGGAGGTATTAAACGCATTGGAAGCGTAACATCGTATTTAGCTCCAATAATGGCCGCGATATACGTTGTCTCAGCTCTTCTTATTCTTTTATCAAATATCACGGATATTCCTGCAAGTTTTGGAAAGATAATCTCAATGGCATTTAATCCACCAGCTGCAGTTGGTGGAGTCGCAGGTGGAACATTGATTCTATTTATGAATACCTTACTTTGGGGTGTAAAGAGAGGGCTGTATTCCAATGAGGCAGGTCAAGGTAGTGCACCAATTGCACACTCAACCGCTAAAACCGAATATCCCGTCCGAGAAGGCGTAGTAGCGCTTCTTGAGCCATTTATTGATACAATTATAATTTGTACACTAACCGGTTTAACTATCATATCCACTGGTGCATGGCAGCATACCGAATTCTATGTTTCCAGGATAGATCCATCATTTGCAGGCGATATTTTAAATGGAAGTCTTTTAACCTCCCTCGCTTTTAAAGAAGGTCTTTCATGGCTAATTCCTTTTGGAGATAAGATTATCACGCTTGGTGTTCTGCTTTTTGCAATTTCTACCGTTATAAGCTGGTCTTTTTATGGGGATCGAGCAACAGAATACTTATTTGGAGAAAAAGCGATCCCAGTCTATAGAATATTTTATATAAGTTTTGTATTTATAGGTGCTATCGCTACCCTAGAGGCTATGTGGGCTTTTGGTGATGCAGCATTAGGATTTATGACATTTCCTAATCTCATATCTATCATAATGCTTTCCGGGGTACTGAAGAAGATGACAAAAGATTATTTTGAAATGGATCATATATCATATAAAGAATAACTAATAAAGGAGAAAAAAATGAAAAAACTAATANCTCTATTTTTANTTCTATTTATAGTTGCCTGTGAAGATGAAAAAGATGAGTCTGCAAATTTAAACGGCACTTACAAATTGAATAAGGCTGAATGGGATTGTNATGGCGATGAAGATATTCAGTNCCTTNCAGTTGAAAACAGTNAAGGCAATGCCAGGCTAACTTTTTGGGATTATATGGGTGATGAGTGCGACGATATGGAAGATTGTTATGAAAAAGAAAGCATTACACTGACCAAAAAAGGGGATAATTACTCTTGGAGTGGTTCGGAAATTAGTTTAACAAAGACTAGCACTGGAATGACAATTATTATGACAGTGGATAGCACCACGACTGAAGCATGGGATACAGAATCGAGTGATATTAAAACCTATTCACCTGTTTGTGATTAAAAAATAATTATTAAATATGNGGATTGATACATTTATATCAATCCCCATTCTGCGTAANCATTATTAATCNGTTCCCANNTAAAACCCTTTCGAATTAAATAATTATCTAATCTTTTCTTATCTTTTTTATCTAACAATTCGTTTTTAATAATTTTCTTTTTTTCTAGATGAAATTCAATTAGATCTTGAATNTTGTATTGATTATAGATTTCGTTGATACAATTATCAATCAGCTCTGAATCTAGTCCGTGTTTAAATAAGTCTGACTTTAATAAAAAAGGCCCAATTTTTTTTAATTTTACTTTTTCACTTGAAAATGCGCGACAAAATTCTTGATCATTTAAGTAATTTAGATTTANTAAATGATCAATAGTGCTTTCAATCTCATCAGATGAAAAAGATTTGTCTTTTAATCTTTTTTTCACTTCACTAANGCTACGCATTCTGTAGGATAATAATCTGTANGNTGNATCNTTAGCTTCCTTAAATCTCATTTTTTTATCAAATTTTTTGATATCTTTTGATGAAATTTCATCGCCNACATGTAATGGGTTTAAAATAAAAGCGTCTTCAGGGATTCTGAAGACGCTTTTATTATCTAAAATTATAATGATGCGATCGCTNTATCTTTTGGATCGCTTAATTTTTAATATCTTATGATTCACTCTTTTTCTTTGGCTTTTGCTCTTCTACGCCAATGAAGGCCTTAACNTTTTTTACAATTTCTTTTCTTTCTTTTTTATTATCNATGAGAAATTGCTTAGCATTTTCTCTGCCTTGGCCAATTTTATCATCACCATANGAAAACCACGATCCCATTTTTTGAATAANTTCAGCTTTTAAAGCGAGATCTATAATATCACCTTCATAGGAAATACCTTGATTATACATGATATCAAATTCAGTTTGTTTAAAAGGAGGTGCCATTTTGTTTTTAACAACTTTTACCCTAGTCCTGTTTCCAACTGCATCAGTACCATCTTTAATAGTAGTTACTCTACGAATTTCCATGCGAACAGACGTATAAAATTTAAGGGCTCTTCCTCCAGGTGTTGTTTCNGGGTTGCCGTAAACAACGCCAATTTTTTCTCGAATTTGATTAATAAAAAGAACGGCAGTGCCAGATTTNCTAACAGTTCCAGTTAATTTCCGTAATGCTTGCGACATAAGCCTTGCCTGCAAGCCAACATGCGTATCTCCCATGTCACCCTCAAGTTCCGCTCTAGGGACAAGTGCTGCCGCTGAATCAACAACAATAATATCTAATGCCCCACTACGAACCAGCGTTTCAGTTATTTCCAAAGCCTGCTCACCATGATCAGGTTGAGAGACTAATAGTTCTTTAATATTGACGCCTAGTTTTTCAGCCCATACGGGATCTAGGGCATGCTCTGCATCGATAAATGCAGCATATCCGCCAGCTTTTTGTGCCTCAGCGATAATATGTAAGGCTAGAGTAGTTTTTCCGGAGGATTCAGGTCCATATAGCTCAATAACCCTTCCCCTAGGAACTCCACCTACGCCCAATGCTACATCAAGCGATAAGCAACCCGTTGAAATGCTTTTGTTAAAGGCTAATGGTTGATCTTGGTCAAGATGCATTATTGAACCTTTTCCATATTGCTTATCAACCTGAGAAATAGCTATTTCTAATGCTTTAGTTCTTTTTTCCGTTGTATCTGACATGGTGTAATTGCCTAATATTAATTTTTAATCATGATTGGTACCTATAAAATAGTATATAATGAAATAATTGGGAATAGCTGACTTAATTATTTTTTATTTTTTTTTAGATGTAATCAATATAATTTTATTAAAATAGATTGATATAATTAAAGGATATTAGAGTATGGCAAAAAAAATAATTTTACTATTTCAGGTTTTGATTATCCCTCTAATAGCTCAATCCACACAAATAAAAAAATCGGTATTAGGTTCAGCTAGTGTAAGTGCTCAAAGTAGTACATATAAAGTACATGGAACACTTGGTCAGATTGCAATTGATCAATCCTCAAATAATTCANTCAAGATTTCTTCAGGATATTGGGGATGGATAGCTCGCTGGACAAGCTTAGATCTAGAAGATGAAAACATTATTCCTAGCGTTTTTAAAATCAATCCAGCCTACCCAAACCCTTTTAATCCAACCACTAGAATAGATATGGAAATACCAAATGCAGGTCAAGTACAGATTTCTATTTATGATGTATTAGGCCGGATTGTAATGGAACATAAGCATAATTACCCAACAGCAGGTTTATACTCTTTTCAATGGAATCCACGCAATTCAAAAGGAGATCCACTCGCTACAGGGACCTATATTCTGATGGTTTCCTATCAAAATAAAATTCAAACACAAAAAATTACTTATCTCAAATAGGAGTACAGCATGAAGAAGTTAATTATTCTATTTTCTTTACAATTTGCCATTGCGCAGATACCACATAAGATGAGCTTTCAAGCCTACCTTACCGATAATAATAATATGCCCATAGCACCTGGTAGTTATGAAATGACATTTCGTATCTATGATGCGCTAAGTGATGGAAATAAGCTATGGGAAGAATCACATACCGTGAGCGTTGAAGGAAGTTCAGTCAGCGTCATGCTAGGAAGCAGCGTCCCATTGATTCCTGTTAATAGTGTGGGGTTTTTAGAAATTCAATTAAAGGATGAAGTCTTAACTCCACGGCAGGAATTAGGTGGAAGCATGTTTGCGATTAAAGCCCATAAAGCTATGATAGCCGATACTGCAAAATTTGTAAATCTATCAGGGTATCGAGGTTCCATTACCAGTGTAAGAAAAAAAAATGCATCATTAACTGCTTATAGTACCGATGTAGATAGTGACTCTTACTTGGCATTAATTGGTCAAGATAAGGAAGGCAATCAGAAAGAAATCCGTATAGTAGGTGATGGAGATAAAGGAGAATATAGGTTTTATGATGCAACAAGGAATAAATATCTAATGACATTGGATAGTACTGGCTCATTAAGTGCAACTAAATTTATAGGTGATGGATCACAATTAACCGGCATATCATCATCATCTGGTGGATCAACTCCTAGCGCAGGAATGATTCATACGACTATAGCTGAAGCACCTAATTCATTTCTTCAAGTAGGTAATTTAAAATTCAGATATAATAGTACTGAAAGACAGGGTTATATTGAAGTTAAAGCCGTAAGTGGAAGTGAACATATGCAAGTGTACCTTACTAAAAAATCCTCTTCATGGAACCCTGGGGGAAGTGGTACAGTTGAAAATTATCATAATGATGCAAATTATGGTACTTCCGAATGGGCGCCATTGATTAAACTTTGGAAGGA
>PASZ01000004.1 GCA_002712245.1 Fidelibacterota bacterium
CGCATCCAACAACAACATCCTCGATCATTTCTGCTTTAATCGTTGGGTTACGCTCCATTAATCCCTTTACCACTTGCGCGGCTAAATCATCTGGACGAACCCCAATCATTTCACCATTTTTTAGTCCGATTGGCGAACGTATTGCATCTACAATAACTGATTTACTCATTTAAATCTCCTAATACGGGTATTCTTTTTGATCGAAAACGTAGTCAGCAATATTGCGTTTGGATTGCACAACATTGTTAGCTAGACGCATTCTTTCTTCAAATTGTTTTATTTTTTTGTTTACATCAGCAGGAGCTGGGCCTTGATAAATCGCGTGTAGAATCGAATGTGTATTTGCTAAGATTCGATCTACCATCTCCGTAGTAAATGTTTTAGCTATATCGACTGTAGATGCGATAGGCTTATCTGAATCCATTATTTTTTTTACGCGAATTATTGTGCTCTCAGCGGTATAGATATCCGTAAAAACATCAGANAGCATTTCTACNATNTGATGNTCATTTTTTANATCTTGNGCAAACTNTGAAAGNGCTTCATTGAAAAGATACAAACCNATCTTTTTTGCAGTCTCTACAGTATCGCACTCTTTGGCTAATAGGCTATCATCTTTATTAGGCTCCTGGCTTAAAAAAGAATCTATTGTACGAATAGCTTCCCTATAAGGTAATTCTTCAGTGAGCGCCTTTTTCATTATAAACCCAGTAATGATTTGTCTGTTGATCTCATTGGTGCCTTCCCAAATCTGATTGATTCGATCATCCCTATACGCAGGCGCTAAGGGATATTCTTCTAAAAAACCATACCCACCAAAAATTTGTAAACCCTGATCGATGACCCAATGGCTGCAATCGCTCCCGAAGACTTTAACCATTGAAGTCTCAATTGCGTATTTACCCATTGCCTCACCCATATTTATATAGTAATTGGGCGCATCCTTATCAAGCAGGTCTATTTCATTTTGCAATAATCCAATGGTACGGTAGATCATACTATCGGTAGCAAATGTAAGCACAGACATTTCACCAATTTTTCTTTTCATCGCATCGAATTTTGATATACTAGTTCCAAACGCTTTGCGGTCTTGCGCATAGATCGATGCCTGAGTGATGACCTGTTTAGATCCACCTAAACATGAGCAGCCTAATTTAAATCTACCAATATTTAAACAGTTGAATGCAATGGTAGCACCTTTGCCAACTTCATAAAGTAAATTCTCTACGGGCACCTTAGCATCTTGAAATAAAAGCTGCGCTGTAGAAGATCCTTTCATTCCTAATTTTTTCTCTTCAGGTCCAATCGAAAAACCTTCCGTACCTTTTTCAACAATAAATGCGCTGAATTTATCTCCACCTACCTGTGCAAATACAATAAAGACATCTGCCCAACCACCATTGGTGATAAATACTTTTTCTCCATTGAGCAGGTAGTGCTTGCCATCATCTGATAAAGTAGCGTTCGTTTTAGCTTGGGTTGCATCGGAGCCCGATGAAGGCTCGGTAAGGCCATAGGCGCAAATGGACTCACCGGTAGCAATTTTAGGTAAATACTTTTGTTTTTGTTGATCGGTACCAAACCATACAATTGGAAGAGAGCCAATACCGGTTTGAACGGACCAAGTTACAGAAAAAGATGGGCTCTGAACCAGCGTTTCAGCAACGATAGCGGAGGTGATCTTATCTAGATCAATACCGCCATATTCTTCCGGAATATCAATACCAAGCAGACCGAGCTCACCCAGCTCTTTTAAAAGACTTAAGCTTAGATCGGTATTAAATTTTTCTATATCTTCTTTTTGCGATAATATTCGCTCTCTGTCAAAATCCATTACCATATTAAATATATCCTGATGCTCGCTGCTAAAATCTTCGCGAGTAAATATGGATGTATCGGAAATAGAATCGAGGAGAAACTGGCCCCCTGTATTTATTTCTTTAGCTATTTTGTTCATTAATGTTCCCCATACAGATTATAAAATTTAAACCTTCAATAATCTAAATAACATATTAATATTTTTTAAATGATTGTCCCAAAAAAAAAATTGACAAATAAGTATTAATTATATTATTATTGATAATGAGATTAAGTCTCAATATCTTAATCTTGTGTTTTCGAAGCGTGTATAACGAACAGCCTTTGAATTGAAATACTCCACGATAATTTCTTCAAAGGCTGTTCATTCTTTAAGGAAAAGCAATGGCTGAATTTATTATTATTTTTAGAGAAGTTTTAGAAGCTGGTCTAATTATTGGCATACTATATACCTATTTGAATAAAGTAGATCAACAAAGCTCTATTGCAAGAATGTGGCAAGGTGTACTTGTCGCGATTGTATTAAGTATAATTGGATCATTCCTCTTTCAAATCTTAGCGGGGGGATTTGAAGGTCAAGCTGAAAAATTATTTGAAGGCGTTGTGATGATCGTAGCTGCAGTTGTTCTTGGTTCAATGATTGTTTGGATGGCAAAAAATAAAAATATTGCCGATGATCTTAAGTCCCAAGCAAGCGATGCCCTTTCCACTGCCAATGCCGGATGGGCTATTTTTAGTTTAGCGTTTATTGCCGTATTTAGAGAGGGAATTGAAATTATTCTCTTTATGTATGGCCTTGCTGCAAAGCAAGGAGCTGTATCCTTTCTTTCTTCAGCGTTGGGAGCTGGATTAGGGTTAGGGGTAAGCTATGCTATTTTTGTTCAAGGTAAAAAAGTTCCATTAAAAACATTTTTTAATGTCAGTTCAGTCATTTTGATATTTGTTGCTGCGGGAATGATGGCGTACGGAGTGCATGAGCTTGAGTCCGCTGGAGTGATACCAGATTATGGAAGAGTGTGGGACATTAACCCGCCTAAGCTTGCTGATGGCACATACCCCCTTTTTCATGATAAAGGCTATGTAGGCGGTTTGTTTAAGGGGTTATTTGGTTATAATGGTGATCCAAGCTTAGTTGAGCTTTTATCCTGGCTATTAACTGCTGGCGGCTTAGGGTATATGTGGAGAAAAGTTTCNTGAGANTTCTTTTTAATCTATTAATTATTNTGTCNCTTTCTGTAATGATTAGCTGCGAAGATGACCCNCTGCTTGCGCCCTCAGAACCAAAAGAAGATAAGGGNAGNTATGCAAAGTTATCTTTGCCAGGGAGTGANCGAACCAACCAAAGAGACAACCCCGAAATATACTAGTCAGCTTAATGGGGAATAAANCATACNTTANCTTTGCTATCTTAGCGCTAACAATAGCATTTACNAGCGCTTCNGAAATTGAGACATCAATCAAAGGAAGCGTAGTGCGNCAAGGAAATAACGNTCCTNTAAGTGGAGCTAATGTTATCCTAACCAATAAAGATGATTTTGAAATAGGAACCGCTACCGATGAAAGCGGAATGTTTTATTTCGAAAATACTCCAGCAGGAAAGTATACCATTACAATTAGCTTTATTGGATTTCAAAATTACGAATCTGATTTAACTATTGAAGAAAATCGCTCTTATACAATTAATGCAGTTTTAGAAATCCAAGCAATCGTAATGGCAAAACTGGAAATTATTTCTGACGCAAATGCACCGTATCAAAGTTTTCCCGGTGCAGCTACCGTCCTCGATGTAAAATCTCTTAATTTAATTGATCCGATTGGAACTCAAGAGGTACTTGAATTAGTTCCAGGTGTTAATGGTTATGCCGATGATGGAATAGGGAATTCACGATTAAGCATTGGAATCCGGGGATTAAACCCCAGGAGAAGTTCGCGCATTTTAATTCTGGAAGATGGAATACCGATCCAGCCAGCCTTATACGTTTATCCGAATATGTATTATAACCCGCCTTCAGATAGAATCGATCGATTAGAGGTTATTAAGGGTAGTGCGGCTATTAAGTATGGCCCACAAACCATGGGCGGCGTTATCAATTACTTTACCAAAAGACCTCGTAATGATTTTGGAGGTAGATTCAAAGTTAAGGCAGGTGAAAACGGATTTGCGAGTTTCTTTACTGAGGTGGGTGGATTTGGAAATGGTAAAGTAAAACCAGAAGTACAACTTTTATTGAAAAAAGGAGACGGGTTCAGAGAAAACAATAGCTTTGAGCAAATGAACGGAACTGTNAAGTTAAATTATAATAAATCTGCTGATGAGAACATTTATCTAAAAGCAAATTTGAATTACGAAAATTCAAATGCTACCTATACAGGTCTNACCCAGCATTCGTTTGATAATAATCCAAAATTCAATCCTAAAAAAGATGATAATTTTAAAGTATTTAGAACCGCAATTGATCTAATTAGCACAAAACGCATTAACGCAAATCTTTCTAAATCGACTTCCGCATTCATTAGTTTTTTTGATCGTCGATGGTGGAGAGAGAACGATATTTTTATTCTAGCATCTGATGTGGATAATCCAGCTCCTGCTGCGCAACCTTATTATAGTGTAAATACCTTGGTTCGTACCGGTAATGGAACAGATAATTTTGGTATCTTGAGAACATTTTATGTATTAGGCGCTGAGCAGACATATAGTTTTAATCGCACCCCATTTGGACTGGGTTCTCTGTTAAATACTTCTTCGTCGATGGAGGTTGGAGCAAGGATTTATTTTGAAAGATTTATCGATGATAAACAAGCCGGATCCAGTGTAGATAGTCGGGATGGAATATATTTTATTCCAGCAGCGTCTGAGGATGATGATCCGGTAATTGTAGGCCAAAGCCATCATTATGAGACTACCGCCTTTTCTGGATTTATATCAGAATCTATTGAATTCAACAACCTTACGATTAACCCCGGCTTAAGATTAGAGGTGTTTGAACAGGAAAGAGTAGATAGGCTAGCCGGTTCAATCTATCAAGATAAAACACTCGTTGCCTTGCTGCCAGGTATCGGATTTACCACTAACCTATTTGGCTTTAATATGTTTGGTGGCATTCATCGAGGATTTACACCTCCTTCAAGNGGGGCATTGAAAATTTTGAATTTTGGAGCGGCGGGAGAAAGTAGCGGTCTTGATCTTAAGGCCGAAGAAAGCTGGAATAAAGAAATTGGAATTAGAGGGAAAATTTCATTAGTGGATTTTGAATTATCAGGTTTTCATCTTGGTATCGAAAATCTTGTTGCGGCTGGAAGAGGTACCGCATTTAAGAATCTTGGAAAAGTAAATACAATGGGTGTTGAGTTAAATTCAAAAATCAATAGCTCCCAATTGATGAAACTTGTTCCAGATGTACACCTTATCTATTCTTTTTTACAATCAGAGGTTGTTGATGGAGTTATCAAGTCCAATGTGCGCGGTTCAATTGGATCAGATGTTTCCATTAAAGGCAAAGAGCTTCCTTATGCTCCTATGCATACTCTAACTGCGGGCCTTTCAAGTAGCTTAGAAAAGTTTTCTTATAGATTGGATCTTAGATATGTCAGTGAAGTCTANACCGATTTTGAGAATATCAAAGAAGCAGACAAGCTTGGCATCCAAGGTAAAATTCCCAGTTACAGTTTTATAAACTTTAGTGCAGATTATAATCTTAGCTCAAATTATCGCATTTTTTTAACGGGTAAAAATGTAACAGATGAAANTTATATTGGATCAAGATTGCATTCTAACCCAGGCCAACCGCNAGCAAATATTAGTTCAGGAATTCTACCTGGTCCACGCAGACAGATCAACCTTGGGGTTGAATACAAATTTTGATTTTTTCACACTTACTTATAACAAATAAAAATAGGGGCTTTTAAAATGAAGCTAAACAAAAAAACAATAGCGTTATTTTCATTTCTAACCTTACTGGCCTATACAGGCTGTGAGGANAATGATGATGATAACACTGTAAAGGAAATTGAAACTCCAACAACGTTCACTTTCCAAAGTAGATTCGATGATCAAAGCAGTGTATCTTACTCAGGTCAGGTAGTTAGAAATCTTCTAATTAATGATCTTAAAACACAAATGGGTACGGATGCTGGATCAAAAAATCCTGCAACTTTACTTAGTATGATGGCAAATGATGATGCTAGTAGAGCTATTTTGTCAGCCAGCGGCAAGTCAACCGTTCAGACAAAATACCATGATATTTCAACTAGCCACTTAAATGATAGATTGGATGCTGTTTCAGGCATTACAATTCCGGGCTATAATACAGATGCAAAAACATTAGTAGTTGGAATGCTAAATGAGGCTGCAGCTGCAGGAAAAACACGCGCAACAGGCATACGTTTAGACCAAATGGTTCAAAAAACGTTGTGGGGCGCAATTTCCTATTGGCAGGCTACCTCAAAATACATGGTTAAACTGCCAGATGAAGATAATACGGTTGCAGTTGATGGTAAAAACTATACAAAAATGGAACACTACTGGGATGAATCATTTGGATATTTTGGAGCAGCTTTAGATTACAATACAGCGTATACAGATGACTCTCGTAAGAATGGTCCCAATGTCGATTCCAATAGTGATGGTAAAATAGACTTCAAAAAGGAGTTTAATGTTGGCTGGGCAGTTACTGCTGCAAAGAGAGATCTTTGTTCTAGTTGTGGCAACTATGACTATACCAAAACAATTTTTGATGCTTACCTAAAAGGAAGAACATTAATTGTTAATCAAGCTCCTCTTGCTGATGTTTTAGTTCAAAGAGATATCATTATGGTAACCTGGGAAAAAGTTGTTGCAGCTGTAACACAGCACTATATTAATGATGTTGCTGCTGATATTGCAGCCATTATCGCTGCGGGTGACGCAACAGTAACACCAGCCTCATCTGCTACTGCTGATTATGAAAATCATTGGGGCGAAATGAGAGGTTACGCGCATGGATTGCTTTACAATTCTTTAAGTAAGGTACCCGCTGCAAACGTTCAGCGCGTACTAGGGTTGATGGGTACAGCACCTGTTTATCCTTCCGGTGGAAACTTTGATGATATGCAAGCATATCATGATGTTTTAAAGGGTGCTGAGATGAAGGCAATCTTTAAACAGTCGTTTGGTTTTACAGATGCGGATATAGCTAATTACTAATCGATTAGGCTTTTTACTTTAAATAAAAATGGCGCATATTTATCATATGCGCCATTTTTATTCTATGACATCATAAAATAATTATCTTAGCTTTAAAAAATTTATAAAATAAATTATTTAATAATGAAACGCAGTCTTNACATATCTTTTCTATCTATTTTATTTTTTAGCTGTTCGCAAAATTTAGCAATCAATTCAAAATCAGAATTAAAAGTAGAAATTTCTGATCGCGATATTCTTGAACATATTAAATATTTGTCAAGCGATGAATTAGAAGGTAGATACCCTGGATCAAAAGGTTCTGACCTTGCAATTGATTACATTGCTACAGATTACAAAAGAAGCCGATTGTCCCCACTGGGAAGCGATGACTATCTTCAGTTTTTTGACTTTACAAATCAAAAGGGTGAAAAAATTAGAGTTCCTAATGTTGTCGGAATGATTCCTGGCACAAATCTTAAAAAAGAATATATCGTTATTGGTGCACATTTTGATCATTTAGGATATGGAGGTGCGCATTCAGGATCTCTTGAGATGCACTCAAGTGCAATACATAATGGCGCAGATGATAATGCCTCTGGTGTAGCTGGTATGCTTGAACTTGCGAGTAAACTTTCGGCAGAAAGAAATAGCCTTCAACGATCTATAATATTCGTTGCGTTCAATGCCGAAGAACAGGGAATATTTGGCTCAAAGTATTTTGTGCAAAATTCACCAGTCAATCCTAGTAATATTATTACAATGATCAACCTAGATATGATTGGTAGGCTTAAAAATCTTAGCTTGAATATTTCAGGCACTGGAACTTCCCCAATATTCAATAAGATATTAGATAAGACCTCAGCCAAGCATTATCTAAATATAAGTAAAAACCCTGAAGGGTTTGGTCCTAGCGATCATTCTAGTTTTTACTCCAACGATATACCTGTACTATTTTTCTTTACTGGCGGACACTCAGATTACCATAAGCCTAGCGATGATTGGGAAAAAATCAATTCTAAAGGTCAAATGAAAATCATCAACATGATCTATGATATCATTTTGGAGATTGATAAAAATAACGAACGGCCTGAGTTCATTGAGGCTGGTCCAAAAACGATGGCTTCACCTGGAAGGGTCAAATTAAAAGTAACATTTGGTTTTATGCCTTCCTATACTAGCTCGGGGAAAGGGTTAGGCGTTGATGGTGTTCGCTCTGAAGGGCCAGCAGGGAAGGCTGGCATGAAAAAAGGGGATATTATATTGGAGATAAACGGAAAGATNATANAAGATATATATGGGTATATGGGGATACTAGAAACATTAGAGCCCGGTAAATCATCAGTGGTGAAAGTGTTACGAGACAACAACGAAATTACATTTACTGTTAATCATTAAGGTATAAATCGAATGACAAAATTTTATCATTATTTTATCGTTATCATTTTTGCTCTTGGAATATTANCCCTCATGCGATGGAATGCGGTCAATCGCTATAGCTCTTTTGTNGATGACAGTTCAAATGAATTTATTGAGCCCGAGGAAAAACATTTTAAGAATTTGCGCCAGCTAACTTTTAGCGGAGAGAATGCCGAAGCATATTTTAGCTCTGATAGTAAAAAATTAATTTTTCAATCGCATGATGGTGATGGAAAATGTGACCAGATTTATACCATGGATCTTAAAACTGGTACGATTGAAATGGTATCAACAGGTGATGGTGTTACAACATGTTCATTTTTTGAATACCCAAAAAATGATAAGATTATTTATGCAAGCACACATCACTTTGCAAAACCTTGNCCACCAAAACCAGATTTTAGNAGGGGCTATGTATGGAAGCTTTACGAATCGTATGACATTTTTCGCTCTAACCTAGATGGTACTGAGCTTGAACAAATTACCGATGAAAATGGTTACGATGCTGAAGCAACTGTTGCTCTTAATGGAAGTAAAATTGTATATACGTCAATTTCTTCCGGTGATTTAGAGTTATGGACAATGAACCTAGATGGGACTGATAAGCGCATGTTAACAAATCAACTGGGTTATGATGGCGGAGCTTTCTTCAGCCATGATGCAAAAAAGATTATCTGGAGAGCCTTTTATCCTGAAACGGATAAAGAAATTAGAGATTATAAGAATTTAATCGATGAAAGCTTAATCAGACCGATGAATCTTCAACTAAGAATCATGAATGCTGATGGAACAGACAAAAGACAAATTACTTTTAATGAAGGCGCAAATTTTGCTCCCTATTTTTTTCCTAATGACCAACGGGTTATTTTTTGCTCTAACATGGCAGACCCAAAGGGTAGGGACTTTGATCTGTGGGCAGTAAATACCGATGGTACCAATTTAGAAAGGATAACTTATTTTAAAGGGTTTGATGGCTTCCCGGTATTTAGCCCTAATGGAAAATATTTTGTTTTTGCATCGAATCGCAATCAAGCAAAAAGGGGAGATACCAATATTTTCATTGCTGAATGGCAAAACTAAAACATAGCTCTCGTCTTAAATGATTTCAGTCTTATTAAATAGAAATCAACTTACCTTATTAGTTATATTTTTTGCCTGNATCCTATCGCGACTTTTATCCAGTATCTATTATATAGAAGATATTGATAGCTTACGCTTTGCGCTTAGTTTGTATGAATATAGTATATTAAATCTCCAACCTCATTTTCCAGGCTATCCTGTTTTCTGTTTTATAGTTAANTCNATTTATTTTTTCACAGCAAATATGGGAGCAGCATTTTCATTNGTTGGCGGGATTTCNACTTTTNTCATTATTTATTTTTGCCTTTTGCTTGCNAATACAGATATTAAGAGCACCGAAGGCGCGTTTTTGGCATTCATTATCTTTTTTAATCCTATGCTGTGGATCATGGGCAATCGCTATATGCCAGACTTAATGGGCTTCGCAATTGCATTATCTGTACTATATATTTTTATTTTACCATACAGCGATAAAAATAGATTACTATTTGGNTATTTTCTATCTGGCCTTCTATGCGGTACACGGCTTTCTTACATGCCTTTAATTACCATACCATTTATAAAAAATTTGCAAGAAGGTAATGNTATAAAAAAAATATCTTTCTTCATCCTAGGTCTATCGATATGGTTATTACCTTTAATCTTTGTTGAAGGTTTTAACAATCTGATTACATCTGCAAAAAAACAAACTATAGGACATTTTACAGATTTTGGNGGAACAGCAATAACAGATACCGATTGGACAAGTCGCTTTTTTTATTTTACTGAATCTATATGGGCTGATGGTTTAGGAGGTTACTGGCTAGGAAGATCATGGCAAACCGCTTTTTTTTCAATATTTCTTTTATCTCTTTTTGCGATTGGTATTTACACAATAATCAAAAACTGGAAACATGAAAAATATTTGAGAAGAATAGTACGCTCTGTCGCNCTTTATTTTGTATGGATTCTTGTTTTTCAAAATGTTATTTATAAAAGCAGNCATGTCCTGCCAATATTATTAATATTTTTTATTATTCTAAGTATTGGTCTTGAATTCATCATTAATAAAAAATCTAAAACGTTAAATGTGATAGCTTTTATTTTTTGTATTTCATTGGTTCAGATTACAGGCAATCTTGTATTGGATCATAAAAAACCCACTGCTGTATCTCAGNTAAAAGATAATATTTTATTAAACAATAATTATTCAACTNTTATCAGCACCCCTTTAATTAATTATTATCTGGAATCCCATCAAGTAAAATCAAGATTTATTAATGCAACTAGTCAGCAACAAGTAGATAATTTTCTTGAGAATAGTTTTGATGAAAATGTACTTATTATTGGAAATTATACTGCGTTTTTTAAAGAAAAATATTCAGTAAGAAGAGAAAAAACATTTTATCACAATCCTTATATAAACAGGATGTGGGCTAAAATAGAAACCTTTTCACTGCAGCTAAACTAAACATGAAAAGGATAGATATTTTAGGCGCGGGTCCAGCAGGCCTAGCTGCAGCTCATTTTGCAAAAAAAAATAATATTCCATTTCAATTGTATGAGTCTGAATCAAAAATTGGAGGCAATTGCAAAACATTTGAATTTGATGGATGTAAATATGACACCGGTGCGCATCGATTCCATAATAAAAATAATATTGCCACTCAAACAGTTAAAGATTTAATTGGGGATGATTTGATTTCGGTAGTGGCTCCAAGTAAGATATATTGGCAGGAAAAAATGATTAATTTTCCTCTGGATCCTGTTAGTATTATTAAGAATTTTAAAACCTCTACTATTTTTAAAATCATCGCAGAAAATCTATTAAATATTTTTAAAAGATCTTTAAGTATAAACAGTTTTAGGGATTCNGCATACAGAAAATATGGCAAAACAATTTCAGAAATTTTTCTTATTAGCTATACAGAAAAATTATGGGGCACATCCACAGACTTGCTTGATCATAAAGTATCTGGAGATAGACTAAAAAACTTAAATCTATTATCTGTATTCAAAAGTTTAATTTATTCTTCCACGCAAAATACCAAACATTATGAAGGTGAATTTTTATACCCAAAGTATGGATATGGACAGATTTTTGAAGTGATTGGAAATNANATCAANGATNATANTNTTTGTNANTCAGCAATAGAAAAAATTTATCATAAAAATGGCTTAATTAAGGAGCTGGTNTTATCNGGAAACAAAAAAATTAAANCTGATAATATACTTAGNACATTACCGATAGATTATTTTAGTAAATGNCTAGACCCTCTACCACCCAATGAAATAATCGATTATGCGAAATCTCTTTCATTTAGAAATCTAAGACTAGCAATTTTTACTTTANGTATTAATAGGTTTAGTAAAAATGCTTCAATTTATTTTCCAGAAAAAAACTTACCATTTACTAGAATTTATGANCCAAAAAANAGAAGNANNCNNATGGCNCCAAAAAATAAAACATGTATTGTTGTTGAGGTTCCCTATGATAAGGATGATATGTACCACACAGCCAAGGAAGATAATTTTCTCGATCAAATCAAATCGCTTTTGATCAAGCATAATATANTTAATAAGTCTTATTTTATTAATTCAACTTCGCTAATTATGCCTAATGCGTATCCCGTTTTAACTACTAGCTCTCAAAAAAAACTTGAAAAGATTAATGCGTATTTTGATACATTTAATAATTTAAAATTTATAGGAAGAAACGCACAGTTTAAATACNTNCANACNCATCATCTATTTAAAATTGCTCATANNACTATANATAAATTCAAAAATAATTAAAAAATAATTTGGTTCATATAAACTTATTATTTTAAAATTCGACCCTCGGTTCGAAAACTATAATAATTTTATGATCTCAAATAGACAAGCTAAAGAGCGCGAAGTTCGTAAGGAGCAAATTCTTAAGGGCGCTCTTAAAGTGTTTAAACAACAAGGTATTGAAAAATCAACCATGGATGAGATTGCTAAGCAATCTGATTTTGGTAAAGCATCTCTATATTACTACTTTAGCTCAAAGGAAGAGATTTTTATTGAGCTTTTAGATCGCGGATGGAAAATGATTTGGGAATCAATTGAACCAGTTATTCATGATCGCAACCACCCCAAAGATACATTTATAAATACATTAAATATCATTGGAGGATTAGTCAGAAACGACCCTGTCCTCTTTGAATTTTTATTTACCGCTCCAAAGGCTCTTCCTGCTAATTTGGATGAAAAAAATATAGAATGGAAAAAATACCAAACAAAAATGTATAGNGTTTTACAAAGCCTTCTTGAAGANGGNATTGCAAAGAAAGAATTTCCAAAAATGCGCCCTGATNTANTNATGAGAGCTATTGGCGGTCTTTTTCATGGATTATTCTTTTTAGGAAATGAAAAAAAATCAATGTCCCGAGAAACTATGGANGAATTCATTACAACTTTTATAGGTAATTACGCGACATCATAAAATTAAAATTGGAGTGGGGGAAAAGTATCCAAAATGAAAAAAATAATTTTTTCTAATATTATCAGTGTTTTTTTAATAGCTGGGCAGAGCTATGATGATGAGCTCACAGGTATTGTATTAGATGCCCAAAACAATAAACCAATTTCTGATGTAAATATCTTTATACCTGATCAGCAGATTGGAGCTACCACTGATCAAAATGGAAGTTTTGTGATTAAAGGACAATTGGTTTTTCCAATTTATCTTCAAATTTCTCATATAGGNTATCAATCAATCAATAAAGTTATTGACGCTAAGCCAGAGGAAAGCCTTACGGTTTATTTAACACAGATGGCTATTGAAATGGATGAGTTAGTTGTTACCGCAACTAGGTCAAGAAGGTTTCGTAGTGAAGCTCCTATTGCAACTGAGGTTATCTCACGTACAGATATTGAGAACTCTGGGTCAAGAAATGTTGCAGAGCTTCTATCTCAAAGAGCCGGAGTTAGTTTGCAAACATCTGTAGCGGGAGGTTCTATCTTAAATGTTCTTGGTATGGATTCAAGATATATTCTAATACTTGTTGATGGTCAGCCTGTCACAGGAAAATTTAATAATAGAGTTTCGCTCGACCAGATATTAACCGATCAACTTTCAAGGGTAGAAATTGTTAAAGGCCCCAGTTCATCGCTGTATGGAAGTGAAGCTATGGGCGGCGTTATTAATATTATTACTGATAAAAATAAAAAATCACCTGAGATTAATGTTTCCAGCAGATATGGCAACACACAAAATAATTTTAATGATTCAGGATTAAAAAATGGGTCAAGCAATCTTGGATTGAACTTTGTTCAGCCATTAAATGATGTAGTTTTTGACCTGCAAGTCAATGTTGAACAAATTCAAAAAGATAAATCGGTACAAGAGCTTGATATTGATCAAGTTCAAAAAATTACAGCACTTGGAAATATTAATTGGAAGTTAAATGATCGTAATAAAATTAATTTTAAATCGAATTTCTACGATCAAGCAGATAATGGTTCTACAAAATTAATGAATACTAATACAGATATTGACCGTATTAATCTTTCAGTTTCGCATCAGACAAACTTTCAAAAAGGTTGGAATATCAATCAGACGCTTTTATCAAACAATTATTCCCGTAATTATGTTCAGCAAAGGCCTTGGGGAAAGCTTGAGAGAGATGATCTTACCTCAGAGGATCACCTTGAGTACGAAATTTTATTTAATAAAAAAAGCCAATCGGATGAATTAAATGCTGGATTTGAAATTTATCGTGCAAATTATTCCAGTGACAGGATTAATTCCGGCAAGCAAGAAATCAATAGCAAAAGCGTCTTTGGTCAGTACGATATCAAAATGCAGAATAAAATAAATATGATTTTTGGGGCACGCTTTGATGATTATAGCGCTGAATATAGAGTTCTTAGCCCTCGACTAGGACTAATGTATAAAATTTCAGAAAAGTGGAAATTCAGAACTTCTTGGGGGCAAGGATTTAGAGCGCCATCATTTCTTGAGAAATATATAGATTGGAATAATGTCCAGTTTAACTATTTAATTGAGGGTAACCCCAACCTCAAACCTGAACGATCTAATGGAATAACGGTTGGTTTCGACTATAACCGTAGTTCAGGCAATCAATTTAATTTTGTTTATTACTACACGGATTTTGAAAATCTTATTCAAGACTATAATAAGAGTAAGGGAGTATTAAGCTATCAAAACATTAATGCAGCTACATTTTCAGGGTTTGAAGTATCGCATCTATGGAGACTTTCTAAAAGATTAGAATATAAATGGACTCTTAACTGGTCTGATAATCGTGATGAGAAAGGCAATCCAATTCCAAACACAATCCCTTTTTCAGTTAGCGGCTATCTAAATTTTAATTTTTTCAATAATCTTCTAAAGAGCTCGGTTAGCAGTAAGTGGGTTGCGCCTTATAAACCGCAAGAATTCGATATTAAAACTGCAACATATATTTCATCTGAAGAAAAAATAAGCGGGTACGCTATAATCAATATCCGCACAACAATGAAAATAAAAGAATCAATTAATTTGAGTTTGGTTTTAGATAATGTAGGAAATTATACGAATGATAATTTTGGACCATTTGTTGGTAGNGCTGCTTATCTAGANCTTTCAACTGCTTTAACAAAAAAGGACATAAAATGAGTCAAATGAAAATAATGATTTCAATGGTAATGATCCTGTTTCTTATNAGCTGTGAAGATCAGGCTGAAAAAAACAATGCAATGANCATGAATGAAATCACAACAGAAAACGTGGCTGATGGTGCTTTTTATTTCAATTTAGTTAACGGGGAAAAAGATAATTCAAGTTGGCATTTAGTTTATCAAAATATTGATGTACCATTTGGAGGTCAACAATATCAAATGCCATCTTTTGGATTAAGTCCAAGTTCTATGCTTGCAATAAATAGCTCTAATGATTTTGAATCTATTGAAACAGCTCCAGCTCAGAATGCTTTTGGNCCTGAAGGGGGNAGGATGCAGTATGGCGGATCAAATGCTGCCCTAACCTACGATATGGCTTCCCATACAGTTGGCGTTTCAAATGATACATACATCATATATGACACTGTTTCACATAAAGTATTTAAAGTNCGTATTGACGAATATAGTGGCGGTATGGTGGTGTTTAGATACGCTGAATTAACTGCAAGCTAACAGATATAATGATATTATTATNTTAACTAATGCTATGCGCTAATTGGTTAAAAAATATCTATATATTTGTCTAGGATTAATGTGTGTTGGATTGGGNTTTCTGGGCNTTTTTGTTCCAGGAATCCCTACAACACCTTTGATATTATTAGCNGCATGGTTTTTTTCTAGATCTTCAAAACATCTCGAAAAATGGTTAATTAATCATAAAACTTTTGGTCCGCTCATTATTGATTGGAAGAAATATAAAGGAATTAAGCGCAAATCCAAGATCATCTCCATATGTTTAATTATTCCAACTTTTTCATTTACTATTTATTCAATTTCTAATTTTTATTTACAATTTTCCCTGGGTTTATTTTGCATATGTTTATGTACTTATTTAATAACTAGNCCTGAACCACCTNTTTCTGGTNNCNAANAAACAGCTCTATGCAGAAAAATATTCTTTTAATCAANCTTGGNTCNCCAAAGTCTTTGCANCTAAAAGATGTTAGAGCTTACCTNNCTGAATTNTTATCAGATAAATTTGTTATTGATTTACCTAAGCTGTTGCAGCAGATTATTGTTCGATTAATTATACTTCCATTTAGATCCCCAAAAACAAGGAAAGCATATAAAGCTATATGGAATTCAAAAGGGTCACCTTTGATCCAAAATACAAATCGGATAGCCCAATCACTAATAAAGCAGACTGGGTGGAATGTTAAGGTNGCAATGCGATACCAAGAGCCATCAATTAAAGATTCAATTTTATCATTCAAGAACAAAAAGGTGAATGATATCATTATTATTCCACTTTACCCACATACCGCCATGTCTACTACGCATTCCACCAAAGTAGAGGTTGATAGAATAATAAAAAAATATTATCCAGATTTACGTTATTCTATTATTAAGCCCTTTTTTGATCACCCGAAATATATAAATGCNTTATCAGAACAATTAAAGCCGCATATTNCAGATAATATGGATAAATTAATCTTTAGCTACCATGGCTTACCTGAAAGGCATATTAGAAAGTCAGATAAAAGTGAAAAACATTGCCTTNAATCANATTCATGTTGTGAGATTGATTGTGATGCAGCAAAAAATTGCTATAGATCCAATACCCTTAATACTTCTAGGCTAGTAGCTGAAGAATTGAATCTTGATAATGAACAATGGATGAGTAGCTTTCAATCTCGTGTTACTATTATTGATCGTAAATGGTTAAAGCCGTTCACTGATATTGAATTGAAAGATTTTCCATTGAAAGGAATAAAAAATATTGTAATTATATGCCCTTCATTTGTTGCTGACTGTCTCGAGACATTGGAAGAAATAGATTTGAGAGCACGGGAAACTTTCATGAAGGCCGGGGGTAAAAATTTTATTTATATCCCCTGTTTAAATAATGATAAAAATTTTATCAATTTACTTCAGCAATTGATTTCTGAAATTTAAAATAAATTTAAAAAAGCTAAAAAACAGTGAAATTTATTTTATAAATCATAGTGAAAATAAAGTTCAATAACTAAATTAAAGTAAGTGATAGCAATTATTATTGCAGGGAAGCCTGTGAAATTCAGGCACAGTTCCCGCTACTGTAATCGCTAGAAATATTTTATTTTTGCCATTCGAAAGAAGAAGGCGTAAATATTTTGTTAATGCGTAAGTCAGGATATCTGGATAATAATGCTTCTTAATAAATAATAACTTTCGGGATAAGAGTTAAATCATATTAATTCAAAAAAATCCCTTAATTAAATAAGGACAATAATAATGAAAAGACTTTTTTTCGTTTTCATAATCTTTGCTGCTGGCTGTGAAGATAGTAATACAAAAAATCAATCCGAGGAATTAACATTCATCTCCAATGAAGGAAATTTTGGATCAAGCAATGGATCTGTCTCGGTTTTTCGTAGCGGAAAGCTAATTCAAGAAATAAAAGATATTGGCGATGTAGTTCAATCTATTTTAGTTCATAAAGAAAAGCTCTTTGTTCTGGTGAACAATAGTCATTTACTTAAGATTTATCAAATAAGNGATGATGGCCTTGAGCTTCCTGGAATATCTGTTTCAACTGAAGGATCAGGTCCAAGGGAAATGGTTGTTGAAAATAATAAATTATACTTTACGAATTATTACACTCAAGATGTTAAGGTATTAAATCTTTCAACTTACTATATTGAGGATTCTATTTCATTAGATGGCCTACCCGAATCTATTGTTTCTGATGGAGCAAACCTTTGGGTTGCGATCAATATGAACTCGGATTACAGCTCTGCTAGTTCCGTTGTTAAAATAAATATTGAATCAGGAAAAGTAACAAAGACCTATGAAGTTGGAAAAGGTCCACAGCAACTACTGATCGATGAGAACCAACTTTGGATATCGCGTACGTACTACAGTCCTGATTTTACAGAAACATATTATGGCACTAGTAAAATAGACATGAAAAGTGAAGCTGTTTCTATTCTTGATTATGGCAAAGGCACTGTATGCGGTGGGGATGTATTTCAGTTTAACAATCAAGCTTATAGAACTTATAATGGTGGAGCTGCTCCATTAAATGCTGATTTATCTTTACAGTCGCTTTCAAAAATCGGCTCTTATAATTCTAATCACCTATATTCTGCAAATGGGTTTGATGAAAAATTATTTCTTGGGATTACGAGCGACTACACCGCACCTGATACAGTTTATGTTCACAACAGTTTAGGTGAGGTTGAAGAGGAGCTTATTGTAGGTGCTTCGCCTGGAGATTATGCGATTTATAAAATAAAATAGATTACTATTTTAGGATTTCAAGCTGCCTGTATTTCTCTTCGAACTTTGAATACAGGCGCTTGTGTCTATCGCGCATATCAGTCTTTTTGCCTTGAATGTAAGCTTGAATTATGTTTGTTCGTATTTCAAGCGGGTCTCCATCCGAAATAAAAAGNGTCGCATCTTTTCCAACATCTAAAGAACCGATTTGATTATCTACGCCTAAAATTTCAGCGGCAGATAAGGTAACTGATCGCAATGCAGCTTCTTTAGGCAATCCATAGGAAGCAGCCATCGAAGCTTGATACGGGAGATTTCTTATCTGTTCCGCACTTCCTGCATACCCATAGCTTGAAATACAAAATTGCACTCCTTTTTCATATAATATAGAAGGGGTTTTATAGGCTTGGTCATAATCTTCAAATCTTCTATAGGGAAGAGCCGTAACTCCTTCGTAGATGACTGGAACTCTATTTTTTACCAATAGATCTGTTGTCCGCCAAGCATCTTTTCCACCAACAATCACTATTTCTAGATTGTGCCTTTTTGCCCAGCTGATTGCAGCTTCAATCTGCCTTACCTCATTTGCATGCACATAAACAGGGAATTTTTTATTTATATAAGGGATCATGCTTTCCCATCTTAAATCTTCATCGTGGTAGTTTTCGGCTAGCCTTGACTTTGTTTTTCTAAGTCTTGCGTAGGCTCTAGCATCATGGATCATTTTTTCTAGATCATCTAATTGTTCTTTTGCTTTCTCTAATCTTGATTTTTGATAATCACTTGTAGCCTGNGAGTTCATGCTTGGCCAATTAATATGAAGACCATTTGGGAAAGAAAGGGTAGCGTCTTCCCAGGTCCACCCATCAAGCATCATGACGGATGATTGACCTGAAACAAGTCCAGAGCTCGGTACAGCATTTGCAACCAAAACCCCGTTCGATCTCGTAGTTGGTATAATTTCAGAATCAGTATTGAAAGCAACATTTGTACGAACATTGGGATTGAATTCTCCACGCTCCGAGTGATCATTGGTCACCGCNACGGCGTTGATTTCAACCAATCCTATTCCAGATACTGCTGCGATCATACCAGGGTAAACATGTTTGCCATCCAGATCAATGATTTCACAATCATCTGGTGGGGATATATATTTTGCGATCCGTACAATCTTGCCTTTTTCAAAAAGAATTGATCCTTCAACCACCCCTTTTGACACTGTATGNATAAAACCATTTTTTAGTAAAATAGGATTTTGTTGATCGGCTGCCGGAATCTGCGCATTGATCTGCGTAGTTATAAATAATACTGCACATAATANCATTCTTTTTATCACTGCTCACCTCCTGCGCCTAAGTGGTTATGGTCAACGCTACAGGAGTGAAATTTATTTGCATCTTCACTATCAGGGCTCATTTTGCTGCTACCGCTATCTTCGCTGGATAATATTTTTTGCACTAGATCATTNCGAAGTTTCTGGTCTCTCTGTCTAAAATATTGATCATTCTTTAGCGAGAAATATTGTTTTCCATCCACCCATGTTTGTTCACAGATACTGTAGTTAGAAAGCGGATGGCCTGACCACAATGCAAAATCAGCATCCTTNCCTATTTCAAGGGACCCTACATATTTATCTATTTTNAGCTGCTTAGCAGGATTGATTGTAACAAACTTTAAAGCTTCTTCTTCGCTTAAGCCTCCATATTTCACAGCTTTTGCAGCTTCTAAATTCATGCGCCTTGCAAGCTCATCGCTATCCGAGTTGAAGGAAACATTTACTCCCACATTTGCCATTAGTGTACCATTNAAAGGNATTGCATCGATCACCTCAAATTTATATGCCCACCAATCCGAGAANGTAGAAGCNCCCGCACCATGNTCTGCGAGCGTTTCTGCTACTTTATACCCTTCTAATACATGCTGAAAAGTNGCCATCGTAAAACCAAAATCTTCAGCTATACGAGTCAGCATTAGAATCTCATCCTGGCGATAGGAATGGGCATGAACTAACCGCGTTCCTTCCATGATTTCTACCATCGCATCTAATTCTAAATCACGTCTTGGAGGTACTTTTGTACGTTGAAGTTTTGCGTCCTTATTATAGGTATCCCATGATTTTTTATAATCACGGGCAGCGGAAAATGCATCGCGGATAACCTGCTCTACNCCCATGCGAGTTTCTGGATATCTTCCGTAAGAGCGCTTTCTTTTAACATTTTCTCCTAGCGCAAATTTNATTCCTTCAGGTGCTCGTTTAAATATCAAATCATTGGAGAAGCTTCCCNATCTTAATTTCATAATAACGTTTTGTCCGCCTATTGGGTTTGCTGAACCATGGAGTAGGTTGATTGTTGTTAANCCTCCAGCCAAAGCTCGATACATTGCTATATCATTTGGATCTATGATATCACGCATTCTTACCTCAGCNGTCACATTTTGAAACCCTTCGTTGATTGATTCTCCTGCCATATGGCTGTGCGCATCAATCAATCCTGGTGTGATATGTTTTCCTTTGCCATCAATGATGATAGCATTGCGATCTTGCAGATAAATATTTTTTGCAATCTCTTTAATTTTTCCATCCTGAAATAAAATATCATATTCTTTTAAAACACCATCGGGTCCTGATGTCCAGATGGTGGCATCATCAACNAAAATAGTCCTTGGCTGAGAAATTCTACTATCCAAACCATAGGCGCCTTCAGGATAAAATGCTTCTAATTT
The DNA here is from genome assembly GCA_002712245.1 of Fidelibacterota bacterium. Classification (GTDB taxonomy): domain Bacteria; phylum Fidelibacterota; class Marinisomatia; order Marinisomatales; family TCS55; genus TMED108. The sequence goes on from PASZ01000004.1 coordinate 21,095, forward strand.
ACTAGGCATTTCTTCGGTGAATATATCTTCAGAATTTTTTGTTTTTGAATCGANTNTCGCGGTCCATTGCGAAGTTTTATTATCCGCATAGGTGATCTTACCACGCATTGCTTCATTTGTAATATTTCCAGCAAAGCGGGTTGCGCCAAACTTGAATAGCGATGTATCATTTACCGCAAATGATATACGATCTTGATCGATTGATAAGCTTTGAACTGAAATGGATTTGCCATCTTTTTTGATGATACCAGAATGGGNAAGGCCAGCTTTACTAATCTCTAATACCCAGCTTCTTTCCCTTTCTTTTACCGTCCAGATTCCAACCGCATCCACAATGGGATCAGGGTCAATNTCAAATTCTTCGCCACCGATCCAAACTGATTTTACTNTTGATGTTNNGTTGAAGTAACTNCCATNGNTGACCACCAAGTTTGCAATATAGCCGGGTTTAATTTTTCCAAGCCGATCTGACTGCCCNAAGGCGTTAGCTGGAAGGGTAGTTAGGCTTGCTAAGGCATCAGCTTTGCTAAAGCCACGCTTTACCGCTTTGGATAAATTTTTTCTAAAGTCCCCTTTAGTCTTTAATCCGCTAGTGGTAATAGAAAATAAGAAATCCGCTTGTTTGAGTCGCATCAAATTGTCTGGCGCTATATCCCAATGTTTGAGTTGTTTGGTAGAATATTGCAAAGCGGAATGAGGATTAGTTACGTCTGGTTTAGCAGGAAAATTCACAGGTATTATCATAAACGCTTTGGGCAATTCAGCGATTCTTCTATATTCAAATCCACTACCTTTGATCCATAATTTCAAATCAAATTCTTCGGAAATATTGAATGCGCGATCTACATATATCTCATTATTAGTTTTGAAAATAAAGGGGCTCTTCTGACTAACCGATGCATTTANGGTGTTNAAAGATTGATCGATTTGAATTTGNTCATTTCCATCAGGGTATTTTGATAAAATCTTTTGAGATTTTCCATACCATTCGGCATCAATAAATCCTTGNCTNACAAAAGCGATTGCACCTAATAAAGATGTCGGATATTGCTTTGCACCCCAGCCGCCAGATTTAAATTCTATGATTTGAGCAATCTCATTCGAAAGGATTTTTGGTTGATTGGAAATTTGGACTAGACTTGAACGCCCTTGAAATATACCGCCATCAGGAGNAATTTGAGCTGTAGTAAACCCTAATTTTCTTAGCTCATTTAATTTATCATNGCTTGGTTTATAGATATCGCTTGCTTTGAGATGGGCACGCATATTGGAGTTCCAATGCAACTCTAAAGAAGAAGTATCGGGTTTAGACTCTACATCCAACCAGCTTTCAATAAATCCAGCATAGATATGTTTCTCATTCATNTTGATAGCTGTGGCTTGCGCAGGAATTTTAACATTTTTACCCACTGCAATAATGAGCCCATCTCTAATTACAATTGTACCGTTGTAGATCGTTTTTCCAGGTTCGGTATGTACTGTAGCATTGGTTAGGGCCCAGGCTCTGGGAGGACTTCGATGAAGNGATTTTTCTGGACCTACTTGCCCAAAGGAAAAATTGATTAATGCGATTGAAATAAGTATTTTGTTATGCATTTTTCTTTTACTAAAAATTAGGCCCTTTTAAATGGGTTGATGTTATTTTTTCAGTTAAATATTTATAAGCCTCATCAACAGTGTTGCAGAATTTAAAATAATTTATGTCAGATTTTGCAATAACTCCTTTTTCTATCATGTAATCCCAATTTACAATATTAGTCCAATATTCTTCATCAAATAGCACGATAGGAATTTTCTTTCTAAGTTTTTGCGTCTGGATTAAGGTTAGGGCCTCCATCAGCTCATCGAGCGTTCCAAATCCTCCCGGCCAAACCACCATTGCTTTTGCAAGGTAAAGAAACCAAAATTTTCTCATGAAAAAGTAATGAAAATGTATTTCAAGATCATCCGAGATCCACTGATTGCCATTTTTTTCATAAGGCAGGCTGATCGACAGTCCAACCGCAGAACCTTTGGCTTCAGCCGCGCCCTGGTTTGCAGCTTCCATAATTCCTGGACCACCTCCCGATGTGACAATGAATCTCTTTTTTTTATATTTTAATTTTTTGCTCCATTTTGTCATTTGGAAAGATAATTTTTTTGCATCCTCATAGTATTTGCTCATCTCTAAATTTACTTCCAGCCTTTTACGTTTTTCTTTAGAGGTATTTTTGGGTGCATTGTCCAGTTCTTTTTGAGCTTCCTTTTGCGATTGTATTCTAGCCGATCCGAAGAATACTACAAAATCCTGGATATTATTTCTTCTAAATCTTTGTAGTGGGCCATAGTATTCCGATAGTATCCTCACCGATCTGGCATCGGGACTACTTAAAAATTCATTGTTATAATAGAAACGGTCTTTATTTTCTTTGCTCATCTTATTTTCCTTTAGCTATATCAAAGTTAGTTTAGCTTTATCCAAAAAGAATAGATAAATAACTTTCGNAGTTGAATTCATAATTCCCCCACACTAATTTACTAGTGATAATATGACCTCGGAATTCAAATTATCCCCATCCATTTTATCAGCTGATTTTTCTAATTTNCAATCAGCCTTAGATCAATGCGCCAAGGGTGGAGCCCCTTGGATACATGTCGATGTCATGGATAATCAATTTGTTCCCAACCTCACAATTGGACCACCGGTTGTTAAATCCTTACGCTCCAAAACAAATAAATTTTTAGATGTACATATGATGGTCATCGAGCCAGAAAAATTAGTGGAGCCTTTTGCAAAAGCTGGAGCAGATATGATTACGTTTCATATTGAAGCAACCGATAATCCGCAAAGNNTTATTGATTTAATNCGNTCNACAGGNAAACAGGTNGGTATTTCATTAAAGCCATCAACTCCAGTCTCAGAAGTAGAACCTTTCTTTGAGCATATTGATCTCATTCTTGTCATGAGTGTGGAGCCCGGTTTTGGCGGGCAAGGCTATCTTGATGGGTCCACCGAAAGAATTCAGGAGATCAAGCAAAAACTAGTTGAGCAATGTTTACAGGATAGAGTATTAATCGAGGTAGACGGCGGTATAAAACTTCATAATGCTAAAGAGGTTATTGATGCTGGTGGGGATGTTTTGGTAGCAGGCTCCGCAATTTTTGGAACAGAGGATCCAGTCCAGACCATGAAAGAATTCTATAGTCTTTAATTATTGATATGAGAAGCTATAAAGATATTGACACATTTGCTGATTGGGAAGTAGAAGAGAAAAATCAATTTGCATTAGCGGTAACCAAAGGATTGATTATGGATATGGTACGCAAAGCGAATTCTGGACATAGTGGGGGCCCAATGTCATCAGCGGATTTTACGCAAATACTTTTCTCAGAATATTTAAATTTTGATCCCAACGATCCAGATTGGTTTAACAGGGACAGATTCGTTCTATCTGCTGGGCATGAATCAGCATTGCTTTATGCTCTTTTATATCAAATAGGCTGGCTTGATCCAAATGATATTAACAATTTTCGCCAACTTCACAGTAGGACACCAGGGCACCCTGAAGTAGAAATTCCTGGAGTTGAGGCAACCACGGGGCCGTTAGGCCAGGGATTTGCAATGGCTGTTGGAATGGCGACTGCTGAATCAATTTTACGTGCAAATTTTGAAAAATTTAATAATGGATCAGATGAAATTATTGGCCATTTTACCTATGTTGTTTGCGGAGATGGCGACTTTCAAGAACCGGTCGTTTTGGGAGCAGGTTCAATGGCTGGTCACTGGGGTTTATCCAGATTGATTGTCTATTACGATTCAAATAATGCGCAAATTTCTGGAAAGGTGGATCGTTCAGATTCTACAAATTATTCTCAAGTTTTTGAGGGTTTTGGCTGGCACGTTCAGGAAATTGATGGGCACGATCATGAGAAAATAAGAGAAGCGATTGAAAAAGCGCAGGTCGTTGATAGACCCAGTTTAATTATTGGTAATACCATTATGGCTAAAGGTGCTGCAAACGTGGAAGGCGACCACGAAACACATGGCGCCCCATTAGATCCAGACGAAATAAAAGCAACCAAAGAAAAGCTTGGCCTTCCGCAAGAACAGTTTTATCTACCCAATGAAGTTGTTGAACATTTTCAAAGAAGATTTAAGACATTAACCGATGCATGCCAACAATGGAAATCTCAAATTGATTCTGCAAGCCAAAATAACGATTTTGACGTTGCCTGGAAAAGCCTACATCAGACCACTTATCCAGAATTGGAATATCCAACTTTTGATGCCGGGGCAAAGCTTGCAACCAGAAAAGCATTTGGAGCGACGTTAGATAAATTTGCCGATCAAATTCCTAACCTAATTGGTGGATCAGCGGATCTAGAGCCCTCAAATTATACCGGAAATTTTGCTACAAAGTTTGGTGATTTTTCCAAAACTAATCGTACGGGTCGCAATTTAGCATTTGGAGTAAGAGAATTTCCAATGGCAGCAGCAATGAACGGTATTGCGCTACATGGCGGCTTGATCCCTTTTGGCGGCACTTTTTTGGTTTTCGCAGATTATGAGCGCCCAGCTCTACGGTTAGGCTCTATTCAGAAATGCCGCGTTATGCATGAGTTTACCCACGATTCATTTTGGGTGGGCGAAGATGGCCCAACTCACCAACCAATTGAGCACGCTATGGCACTGCGCGCAATCCCAAACTTTAATGTTTATCGTCCTGCCGATGCAAAAGAAACCGCGGTATGTTTTAAACTAGCATTGGAGTCTCATGAAACGCCCAGTGCATTATTATTAACCAGGCAAGGGGTTCCCGTTTTAGAATCTTCGATTGACGCTACTATAGATGGCGTTACTAGAGGCGCATATGCAGTTTATGATTGCGATTCCCCAGAGTTAATATTTCTTGCAACAGGTTCTGAGGTGAGCCTTGCAATAGAAGTTGCACAGCAAATGAACGATAAAAAGATTAGGGTTGTTAGCATGCCATGNTGGGAGCTCTTTGAGTCTCANCCTTCCNATTACAAACNNTCTTTAATNCCAACNAGAGGAGCAATGAAAATATCTTTTGAAGCAGGGGTGACTTTAGGCTGGGACAGGTATATTGGTAGTAACGGACTAGCAATTGGAATTGATCATTTTGGTGCTTCAGCTCCTGGGGCAGATCTAGCTGAAGAATTCGGATTTACGGCGCCAAAAGTAGAAGCGAAAATTCGAGAACATCTNNGTTNATTATTATGAAAATACATTTAGCAACAGATCATGCTGGCTTAGAATTAAAAAATTCAATTAAAGCTTATTTGATTGAAAACAGTCATGACGTTGAAGACCATGGCGCTCATGAATACGATGCCCAAGATGACTATCCTGATTTTATTTTTCCCTGCGCCGAAGCGGTTGCTTTAGATTCAGAAAGCAGAGGAATTATACTTGGCGGCTCCGGACAAGGAGAAGCGATGGCAGCTAATAGAATCAAAGGAGTTCGGGCTGCTGTATTTTATAATGGACCGGATGATATTATAAAATTATCTAGAGAGCATAATAATGCAAATATATTATCGCTAGGTGCTCGCTTTATGAATGAATCAGAAATATACAGAGTTATTGAAATTTGGCTAAATGAGCCTTTTGAAGGAGGTCGGCACACCAGAAGAATAAGTAAATTAGATGAATAAGATTATTTATGTATAAAATAAAACTCTCTTAATGTTTGGCATTTCAAATCAATTTTTAAATAATCTCTTATTTTGGATTTCAAGAAAAAAGTGGCTCATCGCCACTTTTTTTATTAGCATAACAATATTTTATCTCCCCACCCCTGATGGCCTAAGCGCGGAAGGGCATCGTACTTTGATCATTGTGGTTACAGCATTGATTTTGATTATTTCAGAATCAATTCCAATTCCAGCTGTGGCTATTTTGATACTTATTATGGAGGTTGTTCTTGGGGTGGATACCGCTGATGGAGTAGCCTCTTCATTTATGAGCGATGCTGTGTTTTTTATTATGGGATCTTTAATGCTGGCCGTTGCTATTGTTCATCAAGGCTTGGATAAACATCTCGCACTAGGCATTGTTGCGCTCACGGGTAATAAGACCTGGCGCATTTCTTTTGGTTTCGTTGCNGTTTCAGCTATCATGGCGTCATTTATTGGTGAACATACNGTAGCNGCTATGATGCTACCGGTCGCATTATCTTTAATAAAAAATTCAGGTATTAGTATTGATAGGTCTAGCAGGCTGTCCACTCTTTTGCTTTTTTCAATAGCTTACGGTTGCGCTCTTGGTTCCATTGGAACTCCATCGGGGGGAGGTAGAAATGCAATTATGATCGGCTATCTTGCAGAGTTTGGATTAGCAAATATCTCCTATTTAGATTGGATGAAATACGCCTATCCTATGCTTTTGCTCGAAATCCCATTAGCCGCATGTATCCTTTGGTTCACCTTTACACCTGAAAAGAAGATTATGGATTCAGCGGTGAGAAAATTAAAGGTCAAAGTTGCTAAATCAGGCTCATTAAACAATAATCAAAANNTATCGATTATCGTGTTCGTTTGTGTTTTTCTTGGGTGGATATTTTTGAGTCCTAAAATTGGCCTTGGGATTGTTGCCCTATCAGGCGTTTTTCTTTATTTATCTTTTAGGCTAATCGAATGGAATGATATTGCAACTAGGATGAATTGGGGAATAGTTATTCTATTTGGCTCGGCTATTTCACTTGGGATTCAAATGAAGGAAACTGGAGCCGCATTCTGGCTAGCTGAAAGTTTTTTAGAATATTTTCAAACGTTGTTCAGCGATATGACCGTTGTTCGTTGGAGTTTTTCAGTTATTTTAAGTTCAATTCTAACAAACTTATTAAGCAATGCAGCAACCGTTGCTGTTCTGGGACCCATTGTGCTTGATATGGGAGGCGACCCTGTTATATTGGGCATGGCTACCTCTGTTGCTTCTGCATTTGCTTACTTAACAATTGTAGCGTCCCCAACCTGCATGATTATTCACTCAACAGGCCTTGTAAGTTCTAGCGATTTCTTTAAAGCAGGATGGAAATTGTTTTTTGCATCGATTGTTTTACTATTTTTAATCTCTTTCATATATTGGCCTACACTAACATGAAGATATTGATCGCAATAAGCAGTAAAGATTTTTCCTCCCCAACATTGAATGCTGGAATGAAGATAGCAAAAGCGTTTAGCGCAAAAGCAACGATTGTTGATGTCGGAGAAAAAATAAATCAATTTAGTTTAAAAGAAGTTGGGATTGCCCAAGAGAGAATGGAATCGTGGGATCTGGATCGACCTGGTGTAGATGTTTTAGAATGGGCCTTTAATTTTTTAGCAGAAAATAAATTTATTGAAAAAAACGAGATTGATGCAGGTTTTCCAAAAAATACTTTAATCCAAAGAGGCGGGAATCGCTCTGAAGTATTTCTAAAAGGGACGGTATGCGATGACGTAAGTCTCATTTTGAGAAATGGAGAAATTATTGAAGAGCTGATCAATGAAGTACAGACCGAAGGGTACGATGTTACAATCATCGGTAAAAGTAAAAATTCTAAAAAGGACTATGAGCTCACCCAATATATAGATAGCTCGATTTTCATCGCTAATAATTATAATCCCAGTCAGGATTATAGAGTNCTTCTTGCTGTTAACGATTCACCCGCAACTAGAAAAGCGGTAAAATTCAGCGTTAGAATTGCTCAAGCCTTTAATATTGGAATAGAGGTTGTCACTGTTAGCAAGACTGAGGAATTTAGAGAAGATTATAGAAACGCATCTAAGTGGGCTACAAAATTTTTACGTCGAAATAAGATCGAACATAGCCAATCCTTTGAGGTTGGAGATCCTGCAAAAATCATTTCTGAACAAGCAGGAGAAAACCATATCATCGTTATGGGTTCATCTTCCAGTAATCCACTTAAAACTTTTTTTGCTGGAAGCAAACCGTTAACCGTATTAAAAAATTCCCAATGCCCAATATTAATTGTAAAATAAACCTTTAGGAGAAACATATGGCCACAAAGATTAATAATAAAAAAGCTAGCGATGATCAGTTTAATAGAGCAGCGGATTTAATTGGCCTTGATGAAAAAATCAGGCTATCATTAAATGTACCAGACCGTGAGTTGGTGGTTGAAGTACCGCTGAGAAGAGATGATGGTTCTTTAGAAAGCTACCGCGGCTACAGAGTTCAGCATAACAATTCAAGAGGACCTTTTAAGGGCGGTATTCGATATCACCATGAGGTTGACATAGATGAGGTTAGGGCTCTTGCAGCATTAATGACATGGAAAACTGCTTTAGTTGATATACCCTATGGCGGTGGAAAAGGAGGAATTTCTGTAGACCCTTCAACTTTGTCGACCTTAGAACTTGAAAGATTATCCCGTCGATTTTTCCGAGCAATTAATCCAATCATTGGAGTGAATAGAGACATACCAGCGCCAGACGTAAATACTAATCCACAGATTATGGCTTGGTTTATGGATGAGTATGGAATGACTAATGGTCACACGCCTGGAATAGTTACAGGAAAACCTATAGAGCTGGGTGGATCTTTAGGAAGAAACGCTGCTACTGGCAGAGGTACAGCTATCATTGCTCGTGAGACCGCAAATCTTCTAAATATGGATTTAGATGGAGCATCGGTAGTGATCCAGGGCTTTGGTAATGTCGGGTCCTTTGCAGGAAAGTTTTTAAGCGAGATGGGCTCAAAGATCATAGCTGTTAGCGATGTGAATGGCGGTCTATACGACTCAGAAGGTCTTGATATTCCAGCAATGATAGACTATAATCTGAAAAACAAAACTATAAAAGGTTTCCCTCAAGGGAAAACAATATCAAATGAAAAGATATTGAATCTTGAATGTGATTTTCTTATTCCAGCTGCACTTGGCGGTGTAATACACAAAATGAATCTAGATAAATTAAAATGCAAAGTCATTATCGAAGCAGCAAATGGACCAGTGACTCCTCCTGCTGATGATGTTTTATTTAAAAAAGGGATTCATGTAATTCCAGACATCCTTACTAATGCTGGCGGTGTTACAGTTTCCTATTTTGAATGGGTGCAAAATCTTCAGCAATTTCAATGGACAGAAGATGAGGTTAATGCTAAGCTTGAGGATAAAATGGTATCAGCATTTCAAGAAGTTGGAAAAATGATGAAATCCAAAAAAACCTCTATGAGAATGGCGGCTTTTGCTGTCGCAATCGACAGGGTTGCTAAAAGCTTTGAGCTAAGAGGAGTTTAAAAGTTGATTCGTTTATTAAATTTGAGAGAAAACATGTAGTATATAGAGATCAATATGGAAAAGTGACCGTACTAGATAAACTTTTTCCANACCCTAGTAATTAAAAATGCGTCTCTATTGTAGTAAAGAAAAACAGTTATTAATTTGTTTTAGTGTTTCACGCTGACAAAAACAATGATTAAGGAGTTTTATTATGGAATTAATCCACCCAATTTTTAAGTGGTTACATATCATTGCAGGGGTAATGTGGATAGGCCTGCTATACTTTTTTAATTTTATCAATGCACATTTTGCAGCTACGCTTGATTCTGATAGTAAGAAAAAAGTTGTTCCTGAATTGATGCCTCGAACCCTTTATTGGTTTAGATGGGGGGCTGCTTGGACGTGGTTTACTGGGGTAATACTTCTCCTGGTTGTCTATTATCATNGAGGACTTACCTTTGATGATGATTTTGATTGGGGAGTTTCAGCCTTTACGATGATCGGATTTACCTTCTTAGGTGTTTTTNTATATGACTATNTTTATAAAACAGGTCTTGCTTCAAATGTGAGACTTATTACAATCATCAGCTTTGTTTTGATTGGTGTAGTTGTTTATTTAATGAAGGAATGGGCTGGATTTAGTTATCGTTCATTCAATATTCATTTGGGAGCACTTTTTGGAACAAATATGGCGTTCAATGTGTGGTTTAGAATATGGCCCGCTCAGCAGAAAATCATCACTGCTATAAAGAACGGGGATACCCCTGAAGCTGATTTGGTAGCTTTAGCTGGACTAAGATCAAAGCATAATACATATATGAGCGTTCCATTAATTTGGACAATGATGAATCAACATACGACTGTACTTGCTGGAGGAAATTTTGGAGTAACATCCTCTACTAATTGGCTTGTTCTGATGATTGTCGTTGCTCTCGGCTGGCATATAGTTTTTCAACTGTATAAAAAGTCTGCTAAAATTAAAGGGTTTTAGAAAAATAATAAAAAAGGGCCTTTATTTATAAAGGCCCTTTTTTATTGTAATGTTTATTTTTTTCTTTTCAATGATTCAATTGAGATTTTTAACTGTTTCTTCAACTTCATCATAATTTGGTTCTACCCCAGGGTTTTCAGCAACCCATCGGTATTTTATAATACCCTCTGAATCTACAATAACCACTGCTCTATTTGCAGAGACATAGCCCTCTAGTCCACCTAGACCTTCAAAGGTAACGTCATACATTTTTACCACCTCACGATGTAGATCAGATAATAGTTCAAAATCCAAATTATATTTTTTTACAAATTCAGCATTTGACCATGGTGNGTCAACGCTAATACCAATTACTTTCGCTCNAGATGCATTAAATGATTCCATATTTTCTTGCAATGTGCACATTTCTGTATCGCACACGCCAGTAAATGCGCCAGGGTAAAAGGCAAGAATAACTGTCTCTCCTGCGTAGCTAGATAGAGAAACTTTTTCCTTATTGGTATTATATAATTCAAAAAGAGGTGCTTTTTNATTTATCTGTGACATATAAATTCCATTCTTAGTTTTAAATTGAACTCCTAAAATAATATTATTTTAACATATCTTTTAATTATTTAATTAATTTATAATTTATTAATTAGTAATGATTACTATTAATTATTAAAATTAAATATGCGATATAGCCGACAAAGAGAAGTTATTATGAATGTTATTCATAGTACTTCTACTCACCCTACTGCTGATTGGGTATACAAAAAAACCCAACAATACATTCCAAACATTAGTCTTGGAACAGTCTATAGAAATTTAAAACAACTTGAAAGCGATGGGGTAATTGCAACTATTCATGATGGATTGGTTGCTCGGTATGATTGCAATGTAGAAAAACATGATCATTTAAAATGCAAAGTTTGTGGCAGCCTGACTGACCTGAAACTTGACTATGATTTTAAATCNACTGTTAAAAGAAAATTTAATTTTAATGCCGATNAAATAGATTTGACAATCATNGGTACATGCTCNAAACANATATAANGAGGTAAATAATTATGGAATCAGAAAATAAATGTCCCGTTTCCCATGGCGCAGAGAGTCANCACACNCAAGGNGCTCGCTCGAATCACCAATGGTGGCCTGANAATATAAATTTAGATATTCTTCATCAACATGATAAAAAATCAAATCCNATGAATGGNTTTGATTATAAAAAAGAATTTGAAAAGNTAGNCTATGAATCATTAAAAAANGATTTGCATAAATTAATGACCGATTCTCAAGANTGGTGGCCTGCTGANTATGGTCATTACGGTCCNTTTTTTATTNGNATGACTTGGCACGCTGCAGGAACTTATCGCACAACAGATGGCAGAGGNGGTGGAGGTACAGGCGCACAGCGCTATGCNCCATTAAACAGTTGGCCTGANAATGGAAATTTAGANAAGGCAAGAAGATTGCTNTGGCCNATTAAGAAAAAGTATGGAAATCAGATTAGTTGGGCAGANTTAATCATTCTTACTGGTAATGTTGCTATCGAATCTATGGGTGGAAAAGTATTTGGNTTTGGTGGTGGTNGAGATGATATCTGGGCGCCAGAAAAAGATATTTTTTGGGGCAANGAAACCGAATGGNTAACGAACGAAAGATATACCGGCGAGCGTGAATTGGATCAGCCNCTAGCTGCTGTACAAATGGGCTTNATTTATGTAAATCCACAAGGNCCAGATGGAAATCCAGACCCGTTAAAAAGTGCAGTAGATATTAGAGAAACCTTTAAAAGAATGGCNATGAANGATTANGANACNGTTGCATTAACTGCGGGTGGGCATACTTTTGGTAAAGCNCATGGNGCAGCNAGCGANGACCATAAAGGACCTGANCCTGAAGCTGCCGCGATTGAAGAGATGGGTTTTGGTTGGACTAGCGATCATGGATCGGGAGTTGGAAGAGATACAATNACCAGNGGAATTGAAGGNGCTTGGACANCAAACCCAACACAATGGGATAATGGTTATTTTGATTTATTGTTTAAATATGAATACGAATTAAAGCAAAGNCCAGCAGGTGCACACCAGTGGCACCCTNTAAACCCTTCTGAAGATGATATGGCGCCNGACCCTGAAGATCCTACTAAAAAAGTAAATACAATTATGACTACAGCGGATATGGCGATGAAAATGGANCCAGAATACAATAAGATATCCAANNATTTCCATGAAAATCCTGAAGAATTTGCGGATGCATTTGCAAGGGCTTGGTTNAAATTATTNCATCGCGATATGGGTCCTAAAAAACGCTATCTCGGCCCTGAGGTTCCTAGNGAAGAATTAATTTGGCAAGATCCAGTNCCNGAAGGTAGNGCNGATTATAATGTTGAAANCGTGAAAAGTCAGATCAAAGAGAGCGGNCTTTCNATNCAGGAAATGGTTGAAACTGCATGGGCNAGTGCNTCAACNTATCGTCATACAGATATGCGCGGTGGNNCAAATGGTGCCCGTATTCGNTTAGCNCCTCAAAAAGACTGGNCTGTAAATAAACCAGAACAGCTTCAAAANGTNNTAAATNTTCTNGAGNCNATTGCNNAACAAAATAANGCNTCAGTTGCTGATGTAATAGTTTTAGCTGGAAACNTCGGNATAGAAATGGCTACNGGTAAATCCTTAACATTTTNACCTGGAAGAGGNGATGCTNCTCAAGACCAAACNGATGTTGAATCGTTTGCAGTTCTTGAGCCNTTTTCNGATGGTTTTAGAAATTATCATAATAAAGATTTNTCAATAAACGCTGAAAANATGTTATTNGATAANGCNCATTTANTAGGNCTAAANGCTCCAGAGATGACCGTGCTNGTTGGCGGAATGAGATCNTTAGGTATAGACTTTAATNAAAATGGAAATTTCACAGATGATCAAAATTCTTTAACCAATGATTTNTTCAATAANCTCCTTGATATGAATGTCAAATGGGAANCAACNGGAAGAAANAGTTANAANGGAAATGANAGATCATCGGGAGAAGTTATNAGATCNGCAACNCGNGCTGANTTAGTTTTTGGTTCAAATTCNCAATTNCGCGCNTTGGCTGAGNTATATTCNCANGATGATTCTAGTGAAAAATTNNTCAATGACTTTATAGNTGCATGGACGAAGGTTATGNANAATGATCGCTTTTAATTTTTATTATATTAAGTAATTAAATATTATGTAATTGAGACTTAATATCATTAATTTTNANATNAANTAATTATTATAATTTTAAATCTAAGGAGCTATTTGTGGAAAAAATTGGAATGTTCTGGGGGAGCACCACAGGCAATCANGAAGANGCAGCTAAGTTTTTAACCGANTANATGGTATCAGAGGGTTTTGAAATTGATTCTTATGATATNAAATCAACNGACCCTTCCAAAATGTTAGAGTACAAGCAACTTATTATTGGTTGCCCCACCTGGAATGTAGGTGAACTACAAGAAGATTGGGAAAAAGTCTATGAAGCGTATAAAAAATTAGACTTTAATGGCATAACAGGGGCATTCTTTGGTTGCGGTGATCAAGTTGGCTATAGTGATAATTTTCTTGATGCTATTGGTTTTTTAGCAAAGCCATTTATGGAAAAGGGTGGAAGCTTAATTGGAAGATGGCCCACTGAAGGCTATGAATTTGACGCATCGGAAGGTTTGGATGGTGACGAATTTTTAGGCTTAGGATTGGACAATGATAATCAAGAAGACGAAACTGAAGAAAGAATGATTATTTGGGCTGAGCTAATTAGGGACGAGTTTAAATAATAATTAATTATTTATTTTTCTAGTTTTTTATTAAGTCTACTTTTTTAAAAACGCCTCTTTACTAAAACCCGTATAATTCTTAAATTACTAGTTCGAGGTAACCACAATAATTTATAGGATAGTTATATATGTCTAAATGGACAAAAGACCAATTTGTGGAGGATATGCGCAATAAATGTTCTCGTGAAATAGCCAAAATTGGAGAAAAGATCATTGAATTTTCCGATACTCATGCCAGCGAAGTTACATGGGGAAGGGGTGATGGTCACGGTACATTCACATTTCGTTCTGATTCCGATGTAGGGGTTTTGCCATTATTTCATATGACATCAAATGGTCAAATGAATCTTCAAATAAATTTTTTGAGAGAAAAGGAATTGTCAAAGCAGGTTATGAGAGATTTAGTAGTAAAAATGGAGGCTAACTTCTTAAGAGACTATGATCACGAATCCTACCCTGTGGATGGTTATGAAGAAATGGAGTATCTATTTCATACATATTCTCAGGTTGACAAATTTCTTGGCGCTATTGAAGGCTGTGTTTATAGATTAAAGCAATAAAAATTGTACTTTGATTTTTATTTATTTGGCGCTCTACTTACGTTTGTTGGTGGAGCGCTTTCATTTTATTTCTATGGCGTCTATTCAAATCTATTTAGACCTGAACAGAAATTAGTTCCAAGTTTTTGCAGATTATCAAATACAGATTGCACATCAATTGTTGATACCAAATATGGGAGACTATTAGGATATTCAAATGCGATTATTGGAACTTTCTTCCTTCTTTTTCACACAATTTTACTTGTAGGGTCTTCATTAAATTTGATTCATTATTATTTTCCATTTATAATGAGCATCTTTTCAATAACAATTGGTGCTTACTTATTATATGGACTAATTAAATTAAAAGTTAAATGCAACATTTGTATTTCTATTCATGTAATAAACATTATGGTATTTATAATACAAATACCCAGATTAATTGAATGAGCGCTAGCCTATATTTATTAATAATTATAATTATGCTACTTATATTTTTTTCAGCAATTGTAGCAAAATCATCTCATGAAAAAGATACTTTTTCAGATATAAATACCGATGAATGGGAATGCCCCAATTGCAGTTTTCATGTACAGGTTGGCGATCATTGTATTTATTGCGGTGCAAGCAAACAGCAAAAATAAATAAAATTCTCAAAAAAAATGAAATATAAACGCTATATTTGACTCCCAATTTTGTAAATGATATGAATATTACACTCAAACAATTAAATACATATAACTGTGAGCTCTCCATAGATCTAGAATGGTCAGAAATTGAAAAAGATTTTGATAAATCTGCTGCACGTTTTTCAAAGAAAGTAAATATGCCGGGATTTAGACCAGGAAAAATCCCTAAAAAAGTTTTATTTGATCGGTTCCAATCTGCAATAGAGGCTGAATTCGTTGAAAACTCAGTTAACCAATATTATTTAAAAGCCCTTGAAGAAAAGCAAATTACGCCAATTAATAAAGGAAGCGTTAGCGATATTCAATTTGATTTTGGAAAATTTTTAAAATTTAAAGTCTCTTTTGAGATAGAGCCTTTGGTATCACTACCAAAGCTTAAGAGAAACGCATTCAAGGTTAAACATACAGAATACATAATCGACGATCAAGATATTGATATGGCGATTGAAGAAGTAAGATTTAGAAATGCAGATATAAAAACAATTGAAGATGGTGCGCAAGTTGACGATTTTATTATTTGCGACCTTCAAGAAATTGATGCATCAGGTGTTCCAATCATTGGAGAAAAATTAGAAACACGCTACATAAGAATAGGTCAACCACCATTCGATGGTTCTAATTCAGAAAAACTAATTAATGCAAAACCAGATCAAAAAGTAAAAGTAGATATTCCTAAAAATGAAAAAAATTCTCTCACAACCTATGAGTTATTAGTGAAAAACGTAGAAAGGCAAGTTTTACCAGATTTAAATGATGAATTTGTAAAAAAAGTTGACCCTGAATCAAAAAATTTAGATGAATATAAAAGCAAGGTAAAGCATCAACTAGAAAAGGCTTACTTTGATAAGTCAGAAGAGTCATTTAATCAGCAATTATGCGATGAGATGATCAAAAAAGTCAATCCTGATTTTCCACAATCAATGGCTGATTCTTATCTTCATCATATGGTTGAGGAGGTGATGAGTAAAAATCAAGGCCAGCTTGAAAAAGAAAAAGTCATTGAAACGTATAAGCCTATCGCTGAACAAAGTTTAAAATGGTATTTGATTAGAAAAGCAATTATTGCAGATCAATCTATCGAAGTCTCCAAAGAAGAAATAACTGAATTTATTAATGATAAAAAGAGTGAAAATCCACAACAAGAAAAAGAGATAGATAAGTTTTATAAAAAACCAAGCAATCGTCAAAGAGTTGAAGATAATATTATTGAAAAGAAAATCTTGGCTTATTTAAAAGAATTTGCGAAAATTAAACAGGTCAAAGTGGAGACTAATGATCTACGTAAACAATCCGAGGTAAATAATTAGACTATGATTAAAGATTCAATAAATCAATTAATTCCCATGGTTGTCGAGCAGACAGGCAGGTTTGAACGTGCCTATGATATTTATTCTAGACTGCTCAAGGAGAGAATAGTTTTTCTTGGTACGCCTATTGATGATAATGTCGCGTCATTAACTATTGCACAATTACTCTTTCTTGAAGCTGATGATAGCGAAAAGGATATTTATCTTTATATAAACTCACCAGGCGGTATTATTACTTCGGGGATGGGTATATACGATACGATGAATTATATCAAACCTGATGTAGCAACAATCTGCATGGGGCAAGCAGCTAGTATGGCAGCATTTCTCTTATCAGGGGGAGCTTCAGGAAAAAGATCTGCCCTGCCAAATTCAAGAATTATGATTCATCAACCACTTGGTGGTGCTGAGGGTCAGGCTTCAGATATTAAAATTTTATCAGATGAAATTCTAAGATTAAGGAAAAATCTAAACTCTATTCTTGCAAAAAATACGAAACAAACTCTAAAAAAGATTGAAAAAGATACAGATAGAAATTTTTTCATGAGCGCTAATGAAGCAAAGGGTTATGGAATCATTGATACTATTCTTGATAAAAGAAAATAATGCGATCATCTCAAATCCCATCTCCAATTGGCTCTGACAAAACAATGAATAAAGGAGATAGCCCTTCTTTTATTCGGCCAAGTGAAATTAAAAAATATCTTGATCAATATGTGATCGGGCAGGATAGGGCTAAGCGCTCACTTTCTGTAGCAGTTTACAATCATTATAAAAGAATTTTGTCGGATTCCTCAAAAGACAATGTAGAGCTTGATAAAAGCAATATCCTTATAATTGGACCCACCGGTACAGGCAAAACATTAATTGCTGAAACATTAGCAAAATTATTGGAAGTTCCTTTTGCTATTGCTGATGCAACTACGCTTACCGAAGCTGGATATGTTGGTGAAGATGTCGAAAATATTCTTGTTAGATTGCTGCAGATAGCGAACTATGATATCTATAAGGCGCAATCAGGAATCATCTACATTGATGAGATTGATAAAGTAGGTCGTAAAACAACTAGCCCATCAATAACGCGAGATGTTTCAGGTGAAGGCGTTCAGCAGGCGTTGTTAAAAATTTTGGAAGGTACTATTGCGCAAATCCCCCCTAAGGGAGGAAGAAAGCACCCTGAACAAAACCTTATTTCAATAGATACAAAAAATATTTTATTTATTTGCGGAGGGTCTTTTGATGGTCTATCTGAAATAATTGGTAAAAGAATTAATTCATCTGAAATAGGATTCGGAAAGTCTTTAAAAGATGAGCTTGGAGATGATGAATTTTTGAAAAAGGTTCTGCCAATAGATCTTATTCAATATGGTTTCATTCCTGAATTAATTGGTCGATTACCTGTTGTATCTACCCTTGATAGTCTTGATCAGAGTAGCATGTTAAAAGTGTTGATGGAGCCTAAAAATTCTCTTGTAAAGCAATATCAAAAACTTTTTAGCATGGAGAACATTAAATTAGAATTTCGCAAAGAAGCCTTGATTGAAATTATTAAACTTGCTTCAGATTATAAATCATGAGCACGCGCACTTAGATCTGTTATGGAATCAACTATGCTTGATTTAATGTTTAACCTCCCGGAGTACTCTGAAGATCGGGTTGCAAAAATTACAATCACTAAAGATTTTATTAAAAGCGGCAAGGCTCCGCTCTTTCGCCGGCATAGACGCACCGCCTAAATAAATCATGATAAGATTTAGAAATCTAATTGTTTTAATCCTTACTTCTATTTTATTTAATGGTCTTTTTGGTCAACAACAATATTTAGACGTTGAAGATATAAAGGATGAATGGAAGGATTTTACGTCTTTTCAACGCCAAGAACTTGTAAACTATACAAATTTTCTTTACAATGAAGGTTTTTATGAGCGAGCGCTTTTAGGTTATTTTCAATTTTTATATAAATATCCTAAAGATGAGCTTGAAATAGCAACTTATTTTCAAATTGCTAAATGCTATGAGAGTATGGAAAACTGGGATTTAGCTAAGAACTATTATAATAGAATTATTGAAAAAAGCGAACTTGATAGCACCGATTCAAATGCAGCTAAATATCAAATTCTCTTTATTAATTTATCAAATAAGAATTATGATTTAATAATTGAAAAAACTAATAAATCAAAAGATCCTTATGAAATGATTTTTAGAGCATATGCACATTTTGAAAAACTTGAATGGGAAGATTCTAGGCGATCATTTAAAGCAGCTGAATCAATTTTTGACCATAACCATTACACAAAACTAATCAAATCTTGGTATAGAGCAATTAAAACCGCTGAGAGTGCACCACTTAAAACAAAAACTCCGGCATTGCTATCATCACTTTTTCCAGGAGGCGGATTTGTTTATTTAGATCAAAAAGAAAATGCAATTGGATTAATTACGTCAACAATATTACTTTACTCTGCAGTTTTATCTTCAAGCTCAAATGAGAAAAATGGAGAGATTTTTTTAGCAAATAATAAACAAAAAAATATTCCTTTAGATAAAGGATTTAATCTGTTAGATAGCAATCCATCAGCATCCAGTAATTACTTTATACCCAAAAGCATGAGCACCACACAAAAAAAATCAATTGTTATCGCAACTCCAGTCCTTGTTGCCTTAGGATTGCAGCTTGCTAGTGGTTGGAAATCCGTTAAAGATATCGATGAAGCAAACAAAAAATTAGTTCTTCGCTTTACTGAAAGAGTGACATCTAAATTAACCATTTCACGCTTTATGGATTATCCAAAACCAGAATTTATAATCAAATAAAACCCTACAATAAAATCATTAATTTAATCTAATATTATTTTTTTTAAATTAATCAAAATACTATTTGCTAACCCTCTATTAGTTGAGTTAGTTTAGCAGGCTGTTTTCGACAGCAAAACAAAGTTTTTTGATAATTGGTATGCGTGGTCCAGTAAATGGATTTGAGCGTTACTTTTAGTAACAAAGACAAAACAGAATCAAACAACAATGGAGAGTTTGATCCTGGCTCAGGACGAACGCTGGCGGCGTGCTTGATACATGCAAGTC
>PASZ01000005.1 GCA_002712245.1 Fidelibacterota bacterium
TCTTTTTTTCTTACCACCTCCAATATCGATTATTCATGGAATACTTGCACAAACATTTTTTCTTTCAACAATTTTTATTGCTTATAGTCTTTCTATAATTAGAAAAAATAAGAAAAGTAATAAATATCCACTTTCAGTTAGACGCGGTGCAGTGGTATTGACAATCTTAGTCTATATTCAACTGATACTTGGCGCATTTATGAGACACACCGCTTCAGGTTTAGCTATTCCTGATTTCCCTTTAATGGGAGGTATGTGGATCCCTACTTTTTCTGATACTATGATAAATAATATTAACGTTGATCTTTTTGATAAAGGCTTAGATATGGTTTCAAAATGGCAGGTTATTATTCATTTTTTGCATCGATTAGGAGCAATCATAATTAGTGCAGTATTATGTTTCTTTATTTATAAATTTGGTAAACACGTTAACAAGAATAGATGGGAATCAAAGATTTTGATTTTAATATCAATAATATTAATTATTCAGATTATTCTAGGNGCTGCGACAGTTTTATCNGAGCGTATGCCTTTTNTAGCAAGTTTTCATGTTGTTAATGGAGCCGCCTTGCTTGGNTGTTGTATGNTATTTATTTTATTTACNCAGTCAAATAAATTAAAGGATTTAAACTTTTGAAGCTTGTNANGGATAAAGCNAAGTCAAAAATGAATATTTATTTTGAGCTTAGTAAGNTAAATATTCTTTCTCTTGTGCTTGTANCAACTTTTCTTGGGTATTATCTAGGGTCATCTGGAATAAATTCATGGGAACATTTATTCTTTACACTTTTAGGTACAACAATGACAGCATCAGGTTCTGGCGCGCTTAATCACTACATGGAGCGAGAAACTGACAAATATATGATCAGAACAAAAAATAGACCNTTACCAGCAGGATTNATCAGCCCNTCAGAAGTTATGGCGTTTGGCNTNTTGATGGTTCTTTTTGGTNCGATAATTCTTGTATCTCTAATNAATACCATCACAGGATTTATAGCTATTCTTACTTCATTTTTATATATAGTTNTCTACACGCCTTTAAAAAAAATTACTTGGCTCAATACNTCTATTGGATCTATTCCAGGNGCATTGCCAGTAATCGGNGGATGGACAGCATCNACAGGAGAAATAGGATTTATGGCATGGGTTTTATTTGGCATGATGTATCTTTGGCAGCATCCACANTTTTATGCNATAGCATGGATGTGCAGAAAAGACTATGCNGAAGCAAATTTAAAAATGCTNCCGGTGCTTGAACCNGAAGGCAATAGNACTATGCGNCAAATATTTTGGCATTTACTTTTAATGATACCAATTTCAATCATTCCGGTNATNCAAGGCTCTTTAGGGATTGTATATCTGTTTGGAGTTNTNTTAATTACATGNNNATTTTTTGTNTCAGCATTACCATTAGCTNGAAATNGATCTAATAANGATGCNTTNCTATTGCTCAAAGCATCTGTTTTTTATTTACCAATTTTATTATTAATTATTATAATTGATTTAGGGGTTAAAACATGAATATAAATACTAGAATTAAAATATATATAGCTGTAGCTGTATTTTTACTTGCAACTTACTTTTTGAATTATACGGGAAAAGAGAATGAGCTCCCAGAAATTGGTATGGTTCCTGAATTTGAGTTTGTAAATAGCGAGCAAGAAACGATTACATTAAATAATTTAAAAGGAAAAGTCTGGGTCGCTGACTTTATTTTTACTACCTGTACCATGGCATGTCCAATGATGACAGGAAATATGAATATTATTCATAAAAAATATAAAAAGAATGACGATGTAAGACTGGTTTCAATCTCGGTATATCCTGAGTATGACACCCCAGAGGTTCTAACAAAATATGCCTCACAATACGATGCCAATACTTCTCGATGGTATTTTTTAACTGGTGAAGAGAGCACCGTTAAAAGAGTGATTAAAGACGGATTTAAGATTGGAGATTATGAAGATATTATTTTTCACAGTGAAAAATTTGCATTGGTAGATAAAAAAGGAATGATTAGAGCTTATTATAATGGTATGAAAACTGAGGATATGAAAAAACTTAAAAAAGATATTAATACCCTGCTCAAACAAAATTCATGAATAAGAAAGATAATTTTTGGATAAAGATAATATATATCATATCCATTATCATTTCTAGCGCAGTTGCATTTCTTATTTTAGGGCCAAGACCNGATGGTGTAAATGGATCGCTGGATGTATCTATTCTACCATCAATTAATGCTAGCTTAAATGCTTTAACAACCGCTTTGCTTATTATTGGCTATTTTTTAATAATTAAAAAAAAACGCAGGTTTCATAAAAATGTTATGCTCGTATCGTTTGGAACCTCAGGAGCATTTCTTGTAAGCTACATTATTTATCATTGGTTCAAGGCTGGACCTAAGCAGTATCTTGGCGAATTTAACACGATTTATTATTTTATTTTATTAACGCATATCATTCTAGCTACTATCATCATNCCACTTGCTTTACTTACGCTGTATAGGGGCTGGACAGACAACCTCAACCTGCATAGAAAAATTGCAAAAATCACCCTTCCGCTATGGTTGTATGTTTCTGTGACTGGAGTTGTGATTTATTTAATGCTTTATTGATTTTATGTATTGGTATCAATCATATAGTTGCTCAATCTAGAATCTTGCAGTAAGTTAGTATACATGACTATGAAGCGTATTCAATGACAAAAAAACAAACACAATCCACNGCAACGGTAGCAGGGTATCTTGCTAGTGCACCTAAAGCAGTAAAAGCATATATTTCTGACCTTGAAGAGCAAATTGGCAATTTATCGCAAATCGGTTTAGCGCTTTCAAAAGAAAGAGATATGTCTAAATTGCTTGAGATGATTTTACTAGAAGCAAAACGAATTTCAAATTCTGATGGAGGTACTCTTTACATGATGACTGATGACAAAAGATTGAAATTTGAAATCATGATGACTGATTCGCTCAATTTTCATATGGGAGGAACTTCTGGTGAGGAAATACCTTTTTATCCTGTAAAACTATATGATGAAAAAGGAGAGCCAAATAATTCTATGGTGGCCGCATATGTTGGTCTTAGCGGTGATACAGTTAACATTCAAGATGCTTATAAGGCGAAAGGATTTGATTTTTCTGGAACTAAAATGTTTGATGAGAAAACAGGTTATCATTCAAAATCTTTTTTAACAGTACCATTGAAAAACCATGAAGATGAAATTATAGGGGTTTTACAACTTTTAAATGCACAAAAAAATAAATCTAAAAAAATTATTGAGTTTAGTGAAGATATTCAAGGCAAGGTTGAAGCTCTCGCAAGCCAAGCAGCGGTAGCCATTACCAATAAAAATCTCATAAAAGATCTTGAGAATTTATTTGAATCATTTATTAAACTTATTGCCTCGGCTATTGATGCAAAGTCACCATATACTGGAGGGCATTGTGAAAGAGTCCCAGAAATAACTATGATGCTTGCTGAGGCGGTTCANAAAACAAAAAATGGTCCATTTGCAGATTTTAAACTTTCTGATCAAGAAATGTACGAATTAAAAATTGCAGCNTGGCTGCATGATTGCGGTAAGGTTGCAACCCCTGAGTTTGTTGTNGATAAATCTACAAAACTCGAAACTATTTATGATCGAATCCATGAAGTTGAGACAAGATTTGCTGCTCTTAAACGTGACTTTGAGATAAAAAAATTGAAAAAAGAATTAACAATAGAGCGCGACCAATCATTAAGCACCAACGAAAAAAATAAAAAAATAAACGATCTAAAAAAAGACTATCAAAAAACAATTAGACAAATTAAAAAAGATCTTTCTTTTATCAAGGAATCCAATATTGGTGGAGAATTTATGTCGGGAGATAAACAGCAGCGGATTAATGAAATTGCTCAGTACAAATGGAAACCCAATGGTAAAATGCAAAATTTTCTATCCGAAGATGAGATTTATAACCTAACAATTCCTCGAGGAACATTAACCCCGGAAGAAAGACAAGTGATTAATGACCATATCGTAATTACTATTAACATGCTGGATGAACTTCCCTATCCAAAGCATTTAAAGAATATTCCTGAGTTTGCTGGTGGTCACCATGAAAAACTTGATGGAACTGGCTATCCTAAAGGATTGACTAAAGAAGAAATGTCGGTACAAGCGCGCATTATGGCAATAGCAGATATTTTTGAAGCTCTAACTGCTCGTGACAGGCCATATAAAAAAGGAAAAACGCTAAGCCAAGCCATGCGAATATTAGGTTTTATGAAAGATGATGCACATATTGATGTAGATCTTTTTGATATTTTTGTAAAGCAAAAAATCTATATGAAGTATGCAAAAGGATTTTTAGAGCCTGAGCAAATTGACGAAGTAAACGTTTAGTAAGAAAAACTAAAAAATGACTTTTGAAATAGTATTTGTACTTGCTTTAATAGTATTGGCTTTCATCCTTTTTGTTTCTGAAAAGTTCAGTCTTGATGTAACAGCTTTATTAATATTGACAATTCTTTTCACGGGGGGATTTTTAACTGTTGAAGAAGCCATTTCTGGTTTTTCTAATCCTGCAGTTATTACAATTGCTTTATTATTTATTCTTAGTCAAGGATTACAAAAAACACGTATCCTAGAATACCTTATTGTCAGAATCAATAAACTTGTTTCTCAGTCTAAAAACTTAGGTTTAGGTGTATATTTGTTAACTATTGCTTTTGCAAGCGCGTTGATGAATAATACTGCAATTGTAGCAGTATTTATGCCTGTTACTATTAGATTAGCTCACCAATACCATATGAGCCCCTCAAAACTCTTAATTCCACTTAGCTATGCTGCGATTATGGGTGGCACACTAACGCTTGTAGGTACATCTACAAATTTGATAGTTAATGCAGTCTATATTGAAAATGGCGGTACTCCACTTGGAATGTTTGAGTTCGCAAAATATGGATGGATTACATTATTAGTAGGACTTATTTATGTTTTATGGATTGCTCCTAAAATTTTACCTTCACGCACTGTCACTTCAAGCTTGACTCAAAGTTATCACATGGCAGGATACTTAACTGAAATGAAAATATCTGAGGATTCACCGCTAGTAGGGTCTACTTGTCAAGAAAGGAATGTTAATCAAAGTTATGACGTTATTGTTCTTGATATTCAGCGTGATGGTAGGCTGATAGCTTACAATGTTGGAAGGCAAACCTTGAGAGTTGGTGACATACTCTTTGTAAAAGGTTCACTTGAAAGTTTTTTAAGAATGAAGGAGGTTGAAAAAGTCACTCTTCTTACTGATGAAAAATTAACACAGTCAGAACTTGAACAGGATGATAATATTTTAGTTGAGTGNATGGTAACCGATCAATCTGATGTTATTGGAAAAACTCTTCGTGAGGCAAATTTCAGAAANAGGTTTGGTGCATTTATCCTTGCAATAAGAAGAGAGGGTTTGATCATTAGAAAAAAAATTGCCCATGTTGTTTTGCATACATACGATACACTGCTTATTTATGGAGGAAAAAGACAAATTTCAGAACTTNAAAAATCAGGAAAATTTATTTTGCTTGGGGAAATGCAGGCAGATTTAGTTAAGGTAAGATTTTGGTGGATAAGTATAGTATCGATAGTGCTAACTGTATTTCTTGCTGCTATTGGCGTATTGCCCATTCTAAAAGGAGCATTGATCAGCGCTGTAATCTTAATGATGTTTAGGGTGATTTCTCCAAATGAAGCATATGAATCAATTCATTGGCAAGTTATTGTGCTGATNGCTGCATTAATTCCGCTTGGCATAGTCATTCAATCATCTGGTACTGCAACCTATATTGCTAATATGATTATGCAATACGTAGATACCATTTCGCCTTCAATGCAACCATATGTACTATTTGCTTTAGTCTATTTTGTCACTATGGTAATGACTGAAGTTTCATCAAATACAGCTACCGCAATAATTATGACACCTATTGTAATAGCAATTACTGCTGATATGCAATTTGATCCAAGACCATTTATTTTTGGTGTTTGTTTTGCTGCATCAGCATCATTTAGTACCCCCGTAGGATATCAGACCAACTTGATGGTTTATGGTCCAGGAGGATATAGATTTTCGGATTATATGAAAACCGGTATTCCGCTAGCTCTCACTTTTTGGATATTAGCTATACTAATTATTCCAACTATTTGGCCATTCTAAATTAGCCTAAGCAATACAGTTTATATCTTATAAATTATAAGGTTATTTCTCACATTTAATTATATAAATGGAACATACAAATCAAAAAAAACCCCCTTTACAGTTATTTATAGATAATCCTTCAAAATCAATGTGGAATTTGGCAATACCAATCATGGCAGGTATGGGTATTCAAACATTATATACAATCATTGATATGATTTTTATTGGACGGCTAGGAGGTAATGCGATTGCAGCAGTCGCATTCAATATGCCTATTTTCTTTTTTGTGATGGGTCTATCATTTGGTTTAGGTAATGGAGTTACTGCATCCATAGCAAGATTTATTGGTGCAGATGATAAGGTTAATGCAGATAATTCAGCTGAGCATGCTGTGGTAATCGCTTTTTTGATTAGCGGGGTACTTACATCCGCTGGATTAATCTATGGTAAAGAGATCTTAATTCTTATGGGATGTACTCAGGAAATATTACCATTAGCATGGGATTATCTAAGGGTCAGTTGTTATGGTATATCATTTGGTGTATTCTCAGGCTTTTTTAGATCAATTCTTGCGGGTGAGGGAGAAATGAAGCTGCCAATGATAGTTGCGGGATTAGGAACAGTCTTAAATACAATTCTTGATCCTATTTTTATTTTTTATTTGGATTATGGCGTGACCGGTGCTGCGTGGGCCACAACAATCAGCCAAATAATTGTTTTTTGTATTTTCATCTATATGTTATTCATCAAGCATCACACTTATATTAGGTTTAAACTCAAAGATTTTTCCCCATCATCTTTTATTATTTATGATATAATTAAAGTTGGGATACCGGTTTCAATGTCAATGGTTGTGATGGCTATTGGTCAACTAGTATTTAATCGATTGCTTGTAAATTATTCTACCAATGCAGTTGCCGCTTACCAGATTGGAGGGAGAATTGATATGTTAGTTTTTCTTCCAATATTTGGTATCGCATCAGCTTTAACCACCATGGTAGGAATGTTTTATGGAGCAAACGAAATAAATAAAATTAAATTTATATCTAGGTATGGAGTAAGAAGTTCGCTGATAATAACCTCGATTTGTTCAGCTCTATTATATATTTTTGCACCACTAGTGATAAGTATTTTTACTTCAGACCCCACAATTCAAAAAATATCAATAGACTATTTAAGAATCATATCACTATTGTTTCCCTTTATTTCTATAGGCTTGACAATTGGTAGAATATTACAAGGCCTTGGCCAGGGAATGCCATCTCTTATCATTACAACAATTAGGG
Source organism: Fidelibacterota bacterium (assembly GCA_002712245.1). Lineage (GTDB taxonomy): Bacteria > Fidelibacterota > Marinisomatia > Marinisomatales > TCS55 > TMED108. The sequence goes on from PASZ01000005.1 coordinate 7,462, forward strand.
TTATTGGGGTTGCTGGCCCATTAGCATATTATTTTACCTTTATTCAAGATAAGCCTGTAGAATGGATTTGGTATAGTATGTTTATTTCTGGTATTTTTGCTACTATCATTTCGATAGTATGGGTTACAATAACCTTTAAAAAACTTTCAATAGCATAGGTAAAAAATAAATGTCATGAGCATTGTAGATAAAAATAAAATAGAACAAGAGCTAAATAATTTCAGAGAATGGAATTATAAAAATAATTCAATATCTAGACAATTCTCCTTTGATTTATACATGGATGGCATTGAGTTTGTAAATGCAGTGGCTTTAATTGCTGAGAAGGAAAATCACCACCCAGACCTAATGATTGGGTGGTGTTCCGTGCAAGTGAATTATACCTCACATGATTTGGGTGGCGTAACTGAAAAATGCCTTCATATGGCTAAACTCACGGAAGAGCTTTATAGGGAATAAATACTTTAATGATAACATATCGGTATTATATATTCATTTTTTTCATCCAATCTGCTTTTGGACAAAATATGGCATTGGAAGCCAATGCGATCAATGCTATAAAAACTAAAATCTCACCAAATATCGATGGAATAGTTATTGATGACCCGGCTTGGAAAAAAATTGATGCTGCAACAGGGTTTATTCAGCAGTCTCCTGACGAAGGAAAGCCTGCAACGGAAAAAACAGAAGTTAAAATTATGTTTTCGGATGAAAATTTATATGTTGCTGCAATCTGCTATCATAATGATCCAGAAAAAATAATTATCTCAGATGCCAGAAGAGATTCTCCATTGGATGATATGGACAGCTTTATATTTATTTTAGATACATTTAGAGATTATCAAAATGGTTACGCTTTTGGAACAAATGCAGCAGGGATAGAATATGATGCACAAATCACAAAAGGTGGAGAAGGCGGATCTACTAGCCGAAGATTTTCAATGGGAACTGGAGGCAGTTATAATATTAATTGGGATGCTGCATGGAATGTAAAATCATTTATAGGTGATTTTGGATGGAGCGCTGAATTTGAAATACCGTTAAAAACATTAAGGTACAATTCAAAAAAAGACCAGACTTGGGGAATAAACTTTCAACGGGTAATTAGCAGCAATCAAGAAAAAGCCCACTGGTCACAAATTACACGTCAATTCACAATAAATCGATTAGTATCTGCTGGGCAGTTAGTGGGAATAGAGATCCCATCTTCAAGAAGCTATAAAATTATCCCCTATGTTCTTGGTCAGGCAAATGCCATCTCTGACTCATCTGATAGAAATACTAATGATAGCGACCTGGGATTTGATGCAAAAATAAATATTGGGTCTAGCCTTACTTTAGATATGACATATAATACTGATTTTGCGCAAGCAGAAGCAGATGAGCAGCAAATCAATTTGGACAGATTTAGTCTTTATTTCCCAGAAAAAAGAGCCTTTTTCTTAGAAAATGCAGGCCTTTTTTCTATTGGTGAAAACACTCGTAGCGGCTCAGAGCTTTCGATGTTTTTCAGTAGGCGTATAGGAATTGGAAACGATGGTCAGCAAATTCCAATTACGGCAGGTGGAAGGCTCACTGGAACATTTTCAAATATGCGAATTGGTTTATTGTCAATGAGTACTAAATCAGAAGAATTTTCTATTTTTAGGGTTAAAAAAGAGATGCCAAATAGAACTTTCTTTGGTGCTATGGCAACGAACATGCTTAATCTAAATAGCGATGGATATTCCAATCAGGTTTATGCGCTTGATGGCCAGTTAGGCATTGGAGAGTTAGGTCAGGTAGATGGATTTATTGCGACCTCAAGCACTCCAGACTTAGATCAGGATAAAGCATATTCGTATCGGCTTTCCGCAGCTAGAAACGGCAAAGAAATCCAAACTGTTATTTCGTATACTGAGCTTGGTGAAGCTTTCAATCCTGAAATGGGTTTTCTAAAACGAACAGGTGGGTATAGAAAATGGTCTGGTAGGATTTTTACTAGATTCCGACCTGAAAATTCAATGGGGGTACTAGAAGTAAGGCCGCACATCAACTATGATGGCTTTTGGAAGTTAGATGGTTTTCATGAAACCGGAAAACTGCATGTAGATAATCATCTTGAATTTCGATCTGGATATCAAATCCATACTGGAGTTAATTTCACTAAAGAAGGACTAAATGAAGATTTTTTAATTAATTCATCAAAAAATATTTCAGTCCCAGCTGCAACTTATGACCATGTTGAAGCTCAACTATATTTTACTTCACCCCCAACAAATAAATTAAGTTTTAGTGTTATGAATTATATTGGAGGTTTTTTCGGAGGAGACCGTATTAATTCTAGACCAACGCTTAAGGTTAGATTTGGTGATCGATTCAATTCTGAGTTCAGCTATAACTACAATAACGTTAACCTTCCTCAAGGAGACTTTAAAACATACCTTTCTCGTGCGAGATTAACCTACGCCTTTTCTCCAAAAATGTACTTACAGGCGCTTTTACAATACAATAATCAATCAGGCGTAAGCTCTGTTAACTGGAGATTTATTCTTCAGCAGTCTGCAGGATCTGGTTTATACATTGTTTATAATCAAATGGAGGATTATGATGGTATTCCAATTGATTCTAAATCACAATCATTAATTCTAAAGTATAGTCAATTATTTGATCTAAGATGAATATCTATTCTTTTTTAGAATGAATTGATGATCTATCTTATTATTACAACAGTTATATGGTCCTTTTCTTTTAGTATTATAGGAAATTACTTATCTCCTCAGATAAATTCTTGGAGTCTTGCATTTTTTCGTTCTCTTGTAGCATTTATTTTTTTTCTACCTTGGCTTAGAAAAAGTATTTCTTATAAGTATCTAANCAGAATTGCTTCTATTGGGGCTTTGCAAATAGGTCTCATGTACGTGTTTTATTTGACNGCATTTAATTANACAACCATACAAAGAATTCTTCTTTTTACCATTACAACTCCATTTTATGTTGTATTAATTTCAAATTTGTTTGAAAGAAAATTCAAATTACCTGTTTATTTATTATCTATTTTTTCAATCATTGGGGCATTGTTCTTGCGTACTACTTATTTTGACAAAAACGACCTTATTGGGTTTGNATTAATTCAATCAGCTAATCTGTGCTTTGCTTCAGGTCAAATTTTATATAGACGATTTAAACAAGGCGATTGGAACCAAGTAGATAAATTTCATGATTTTACTTATTTCTTCTTTGGCGCATTATTGATTAGCTCAGTNGNTTTGATTATTTCCCCACAAGGATTGTCATTGCCAGGTTCTTTTGTAGAGTGGATTTTAGTTTTATGGCTTGGNGGCATTGCAACTGGAGTAGGGTATTATTTATGGAATCGTGGATCAGAATCAGTTAGCAGTACAACCTTAGCCGTAATGAATAATCTAGTTATTCCTATAGCTTTATTAGTTGAAACAGTTTTTTTTACACGAACTGTGAATATTGAATCATATATCATTGGAACAATAATTATTATTTCAACCATTGTTGCCTCAGTAAGATTCAAAGTTTGATAAAAATCTTCTTTTTATACATCCAAAATAATATCAACCAAAATGCAATAACATGAAAGACCGCAAACAGAAGAGATCCATTAATATCACCAGCTANNGGTAAAAAAATTGTCTTATAAANATAGGAATAGCCTGATATTTCNTTCCCANCAAGAGTAAAANGAATTTTTAATANTATTTTTGCCCAAATTCCTGATAGAGCAAAAATAAATATTGAATTAGAACCAAATACAATAAATGGATATGCCCATTTATTGTATTTCAAAATATCAATTAACCAGATCATTGATGATAATACTATCGTTCCGATGCCAGCGGTATATAAAACATAAGAACTAGTCCATAATTGTTTATTTATTGGGAAAAGCAATCCCCACAACCAACCTGCAATAATCATCAATGATCCCAAGATCATCATCCGCTGACAATTATCTTCATGGTCTTTTGTAGTCTTGATCATGGTGCCAACAAGAAAACCTATAATTACGGTAACTGCAGAAGGGAAGGTGCTNAGCAAGCCTTCAGGGTCAAATTGTATTCCTGTTCCTCCATATAAATGACTTTTTCCAAGGATTAGGCTATCAATCGCTAAAACTAAATTTGAATTGAGAGCATATGGGTCAACGCCATTTATCAGGCCATAAGAGTATAATACAACCCAATATGTTACTAATATAAAAAATGAAATTTGAACCAATCCTTTGACATTGGTTCTTAAGATAATAAATGCAGCAATAAAATAAGCAAGAGCTATCCTCTGCAATACACCTAAAATTCTAAACGAAGACCAGTCCCAGTCTTGCCTCACAAATGGAAAAGCATTCAAAATCAGCCCAAGGGTGAATATTGATATTGTTCGAAATACTATCTTATTAAATAATGGTCCGGTTTTGCAAATATCATATTTTTCAAATGAAAAACTCATTGCTATACCAACAATAAATAGAAAAAATGGAAAAACTAAATCTGTCAGTGTGCATCCATGCCACTGAGCATGTCTTAGTGGACCATAGACATGCGACCAAGTGCCTGGGTTATTTACAATAATCATTAATGCGATTGTTGCGCCTCTAAATGTATCTAAAGCAAGTATTCTGTTTATCTTATTCATTTTTTCAAATCCTCATTTAAGCCAAAATTTGAATCTATCGAAATAAATTTAATTAAAATTAAACCTGGTATGGTAGAAAGCATAACCCAGTAAAAAAAGCTTGTATATCCTACGCTTTCTTGAATAGCTCCACTAAACATTCCTGGTATCATCATACCTAGCGCCATGATCCCTGTGCATATTGCGTAGTGAGCAGTTTTATGATTGCCATCAGAAATCATCATCATATAAAGTAGATAGGCAGTAAAGCCAAATCCATAGCCAAATTGTTCTATAGAAACAAGAATACCTATAAGCGTCATGTTGTCTGGTTGTGAATAGGCCATATATACATAAACTAGATCAGGTAATTTCATTGCTAGCGCCATCCAAATTATCCAATACTTTAATCCATTCTTTGCTATAAAAAATCCACCAACAATCCCACCCAGGGTTAGCATTGCTATCCCAAGAGTACCATAAATGAAACCATACTCTGATGTTGATAGCCCTAGCCCTCCAGACTCGTATGAATCAAGCATAAATAACGGAGCAATTTTTACCAATTGCGCTTCTCCGAATCTATAGAGCAAGATGAATAATACAATCAGTAAAATTTGGGGTTTTTTAAAATAAGCCTTAATAATCTCAAAGTATTCTTTTACAATATCTTCCTTAGCTGTATTGAATTCTTCTTGATCGTTTTTAGGTCTAGGTAAAGCCCATTTATGATAAGCAGCTAAAATGATAAATAGTCCAGATAAAATTCCAAAAACTAATGACCAAGCAAGTTTAAGATTATCAGTGATATTTTCTAGCTGACCTGCAATAATTACAATTATTCCCTGTCCAAAAAGAATCGCAAACCGATAGAAAGTATTTCTAATTCCAATGAACCAAGATTGATCATGGCTAGATAAACCTAACATGTAGAATCCATCCGCTGCAATATCATGAGTTGATGAACTAAATGCCATTAGCCAAAAGAATACTAATGTATATTGTAGCGCATTAGTAGTAGGTATGGTTAAAGCTACGCCTGCTAAACTTGCTCCAATAACGAGTTGCGTAAGAACGATCCAATAACGCTTTGTTTTAATTATATCTACGAATGGACTCCATAGTGGCTTAATAACCCATGGCAAATAAAGCCAACTGGTATACAAAGCTATTTCTGTATTAGATATATTTAGTTTTTTATACAACACTACAGATACAATCATCACAAAGGCATAGGGAAGTCCTTCTGCAAAATATAGACTAGGTACCCAAGACCAACCTTTTGTTTTTGAATAGCTATTCATCTAATATAAATTTTTTATTTCTGTTCCTGGATAATAATGACTAAGTATTTGATTTGAATTTTTCCCTCTTAATGCCATACCTAAAGCACCGATTTGGCACAAACCAACTCCATGCCCCCATCCTTTGCCATTCAGATTAAATCCTTGCTCTCCTTTTTCAATAGTAAACGCAGAGCTGAATAGGAAAGAATCTGACAAAAGATCTCTGATTTTGTATTCTGATTCAATAATAAGGCTCTTTTCATTATTTTCTTTATCTACGTAAACAACTTCTAAATTATATATTCTATCTGACTTTCCAGTTTTCAGTGCTATAATATTTACAATCTCTTTTGCATGTCTATCATAATCATTCTTTAAATTTTTTATAATAGATTTATTTTCAATTTCATGATTCCAATGGTAATACTCTAGNTCCTCATCTACAGATCCAATAAACCTTGCAATTGATTTATCTGGAAATTGTGATGGATTACAATAATTAACCCCTTTTTCATCGCAATCATTAATTGAAATCAAATACGGAACTGGCTTACCAGGCCAAACATTTTCATAATTCTCTGTTTTACCACCACAGGATTTTGAGTATCGAGCATCGCAAATAGAATCATCAAAAATTAACACCTTGCCATGTGAATCATTAGCAGCTTCTATTGATTCAATAGTGCAATTACCCATACCTTGATATCTCTGACAGCAATCATCATTGCATACATCGAAGCCTAGCGATTTATGTTTTTGNTCATAGCTTGCGAGTAGCCAAGAGCGCGCAACTATTGTTTGTGATATGAGAAAATCTTTTGGGCAATGTTGGCTCATCTCTGAAGTTGCAACNCATTTTAGATAGTCTTCTAGTTTTAATTTGTTAATGACCATTATATTGTTTTCAGNGATNACAAATTCAAGGCTACCCCAATATTTTATATCAACTACTTTTTCCCAATGNAATCCTCTTCCAGCCACTACTCCTTTGATCATGGAAAAAATCTTATTCGAATCAATNGTTGGATTAATAATTATTTTTTGTGTTGCAACATCCAGTTCATCTATCCNTAGTCTATGNTCATTAATGGAGATAGTTAAATTAGAATTATTTTTACAAGAAGGGTAAATTTTCTCATNAGTCTCAATTTCAAAAGAATCACACTCTGATAAAACAATATCTANATTTTCGATTTTGTCAGCAGGTAGGATTATACCTACTCTGATAATAGGCTCTTTAGATGTAATTATTTTAGAGGTCATGAAATTTCCATCCATGCTTTTGAGCCNAAACCGATGATTGGAGCCTCTCTTAAGTTTGACAATACAATTCTGTCATTATCTAAAAAATGTTCTTTTATAATTCCTCCATGACCAATGCATAGCTCCTTNAAGTCAGTTTTTATTTGTTCAAAGATATTTATTCCANCTTTAGAGTTAAAAAATTGCGATAATCTTTGCCCAATAACTATTCGATCCAATAATAATCGATGATAAGAATGCGATTTATCAATTTTTCTTTCTANAACAAACTGATTATCCCANCCTTCNTAAATCGTCCGNACTCTTTCAAAAATTAATAATGCAAAAACNTTACTAATANACATGATTGATTTTTCTGTATGTTNATTAATTGCTGGCATAGATAAAAGAGATTCGANAGATNCTCCATTTTTTGATTTTAGCTCCCATGTTTTTGCAATCCAATTTGACTGACTATCAAAACTCAGTAGTTTATCATTTAGTTTCATTCCATCTGCTATTCCAGTACCACCACCCATATAGTAGGCATTACTTATGCCTCTGAAAAAACCGTTTGTTGCAAATTCTTCACCCCATGCACACATATCAGAATCACTTTCAATATTTGAAATATTGCTAGAAGTTTCAATTTCAGATTGGATTTTTTTACAGAGATCAGGCAATCTTGGGCCATTAGACATCGCTAGAATACCTTTTTTATCATCTGATTTAATTCCAGGCATTGCGATAGAAATAAATGAATCTGTGTATCCACCTAATTGTTTAATAACATTTAATAATGTTTCTATATATGCTTGACCTTGGGTTTTTTCATTTTGCAATATCGGTACACCATTTAATTGCTCCGATAAATCGATTGGTTTAAAAGAATGATCAAAGGATGCATGGTCTTTATAGTTCAGCTCAATTATGTTTCCCGATATATCAAAAGTATCTTCATTTATCCGTTCAATAATTGCNCCGGATACTTTTGAGGCGCCTCCATCAATTCCTANTATTTTCATTGAAGTCCAATCATTGATTTTAGATTAATTATTCGATCATAAGANTTTACTAGCCTTGAAATTGTTATTTTGTTTCTTTTCAATAAATCATCAATGATATGATGTATTTTTTTTACTATGCCTGGATCGTATTCTAAGTTATTCCCAAAGCAGAAAATATCGACACCTGCATTGATCATAAGCTCAATGATTTGTTCTAAGCTATATTTATTTTTCAATGCTTTCATTTGAGGGTCATCGCTAATTATTACCCCAGTGAAATTCATTTTTTTNCTTAATAAATCTGTCAAGATTGATTTGGATACTGTAGCTGGATATTCATCATCAAGGTATTTATTAAATAAATGGGAAGTCATAATTGCTGAAATAGTCTCTGAATCAATGAGATTTTGATAAGGTAGAAGTTCTTTTTCTGACCATGATTCAGAGACATCTACCCATCCTTCATGGGTATCACCAATTGAACTTCCTTGGCCAGGGAAGTGTTTTGCTACTGCAATTATATTATTATCCATATGTGTATCAATAACTATTTTTGCATGATTAGTAAGCTTATCTGGGTTTGAGGAAAATGATCTTTGTTTCTTAATAATGATATTATCTTTTGATAATAATAGATCCAATACAGGTGCAAAATTCAGATTTATTCCATTTTCTTTTAAGGTTTTAGCTGTACGAAGCGCTTCTCTGGCGGTTTGTTCAAGATCATTAATTTTTCCCAAATTTTCCCAGCTAGTTGAAGGCTCAAATCCATATTTAGTTTTTAATCTATTCACTTTTCCGCCTTCTTGATCTACTCCAACCAATAAAGGAATATCACTTAAATGCTGAAGATAAGATGTGAATTCTTGTAATTGCTTTGGAGATCTTATATTATGAAGTGATGGGGGTGAAATTGTGATATCTTCATCGTATAGGATAATTCCGCCAATCTGGTAACCTTGGTTTAATTTAAAAAAATCTTTTGCTGCAACGATATCATGGCCTTTTATTCCGACCATTATCATTTGACCGATTAATTCTGACACATTAGAGGATATATTTTTCATATGAATAATTTAATAAAGTTAAAGATTTAATAAGGGAAGTAAAGTTAATTTTTATCATAGCATGCTTAGGATAATTACTCTACTTTTCTCAATTACATTATTAACCTGCTCGGGAGCTGGAACAATTCCTCCTATACAATCATCTTGGGCAGAATCTACACTTAAAAAATTATCATTGAGAGAAAAGATTGCACAAATGATGGTTTATAGAATGAATATGAAATTCCTGAATTATGAAAGCGATGAATGGAAAGAAATTGAGGAGCTTATTGAAACTGATGGTATTGGGATCTTGCATATCTGGTTTGGTGAAGCCGGCAGCGCCTTGACGCTGCTTAATAAAATGCAAAAAGAATCTAAAATACCTATGCTGGTTGAAGCTGATATTGAATCTGGCCTAGGTAGAAGATATGGTGGAGCTGTGACAATCCCGCCAATGATGGCAATTGCAGCAACCGGTAATCCCAAATATGCTTATGAAGCAGGAAGGATTTCTGCTATTGAAAGCCGTNCTGTAGGAATTCATTTTAATTTAGCGCCTGTTGTTGATGTTAATAATAATCCAAAAAATCCAATAATTAATACGAGATCATTTGGAGAAAACCCTGATTCTGTTTACCTCTATTCAAGAGAATTTATCAAAGGTCTGCATGATTATGGAATGCTGGCAACTGCTAAACATTTCCCAGGGCATGGAGACACAGAAACTGATTCACACTCTGCACTTGCTCAAATACCAAGCGATTCAGCTAGATTATGGTCAACAGANCTGCCCCCCTTCAGAAATGTAATACAATCTGGTGTAGATGCCATTATGGTTGCTCATGTCAATGCCCCTGATTATCAAAAAAATGCCGATGATCCTGCTACGCTTTCCTCTTTCTGGATACAAGATATACTTAAAAGAAAACTTGGTTTTAATGGGGTAATTATCACTGACGCAATGGGAATGGGAGGGATTATAAAGAATTACTCAGATGCTTATGCATTGATTGCCACTATCAATGCTGGTGCTGATATTATTATTCAAAATAACGAAATGAAACAATCCATTGACCTCGTTGAGAGGGCAGTTTTGGATGGTTTAATTACAGAAGATAGAATTGATTCATCGGTAATAAAAATATTAAAAATGAAGGAAAAAGTAGGTCTCCATAAAGATCGCTCTATTTATTTGGATAAAACATTTTCTCAGATGGGCAAAAAGGAAAACTTTGAAACTGCTGATGAAATAGCTTCGAAGTCACTTACCGTTGTTAAAAATAAAAACAATATCCTACCACTTGACCCTGACTTAAATGAAGAAATATATGTGATAGATCTTTATGATGGCCCCAATAATCATACAGAGAGCAGCTTGACAAAGCAGCTCAGGCAAAGCAAACGAAAATTCAAAACATTTCAAATTGACAAATCTGATAGTTTGGCAATTGCAGACTATATCTTAAGTCAAATCCCAGCTGAAAAAATAATTTTTATCAATGCATTTGCTAATCCAGTTGAATGGAAGGATAATATCTTTTTACCAGAGGTTGAAGCTGAGTTAATAAATAGGTTAATTCAAAAGAGCGGTAAAGTTATTGTGACGAGTTTTGGTAGTCCGTATTTAATTCAAGATTTTCCTGATGCACCTGTATATATTTGCGCTTACAAAGGAAGCGGTATCATGCAAGATGCCGTTGCAAAACTATTAATGGGAAAAGAAAGCGCTAGCGGGATTTTACCAGTATCAATACCTGAAATTGCTTCAAGAGGGTCTGGTTTGTTGATAGAATCTAAACCCTGGCGCGTGCAAGAAAATCCTTTAGAACCTGCAACGGAGCTAATACGAATTAGAGCAAGCGAGATTGGAGCAGATATCTCAAATGTCAAAAAATATATAAATCAAGCCATGCAGGATTCAGCTTTTCCTGGAGGCGTAATGCTTGCTGCAAAGAATGGACAGATCTTTTTACATGAATCTTTTGGTTATCATACTTATATAAAGAAAAACTCTATCTCAAGAGGAAATATTTTTGACTTAGCATCTATAACAAAAGTAGTTTCTACTACATCTGCAATCATGAATCTAATTGAAGAGAAAAAACTAAATCTTGATGATAGAGTTGTAGATTATATTCCAGAATTCAAGGGCAGGCAAGAGAAGTATTTTACCCAAAAAACTGGTACCACGATTCGCCATTTAATTAACCATACATCAGGGCTTCCTCCATTCAAACAGTATTATTTAATGGATGGAAGTATGCAAACAAGAATGGATTCTGTAATGAACACAGAACCGCAAAGAGCACTAAATGATACAACCATCTATTCAGATATCGGTTTAATCGTACTAGGTAAAATCGTTGAGGTTGCAGCTCAAACCACGTTGGATAATTATGTTGATTCAGTAATATTTGCACCCCTTGGAATGAAGTCAACTTTTTTTAATCCTCCCTCTAAAAAACTTCACCGGATCATCCCAACTGAAAATAGCAAATTTCATAAAAAATTGATTAGAGGGTTCGTGCATGATGAAAATGCGCATAGTATTGGTGGAGTTGCAGGTCACGCTGGTCTTTTTTCTACAGCAAAAGATCTCGCAATATTTTCACAGATGATGCTTAATGGTGGCAGATATGGATGGAAAAGAATTTTCATNGANGACACAATNAATAATTTTACAAGAAGATCCAATGAAATTGAAGGAANCTCTTACGGATTAGGNTGGGATACGCCATCAGGAAAATCATCNGGAGGTGTATATCTATCAAACGATAGTTTTGGGCATACAGGATACACAGGCACTTCGCTATGGATTGATAGAGAAAATCAAATCTTTGTTATTTTACTAACAAATGCTGTGCATCCTGATCGATCGTATAAGAAAAAAAGTTATTTTGACTGGAGACAGCGTTTACATTCATCCGTATATGAGTCTTTAGGGTTTACACTAAAAAATGAAAGCCTTGAT
>PASZ01000006.1 GCA_002712245.1 Fidelibacterota bacterium
GGGGAAGAATTTTCATTAATGAGTTTTTGTGATGGAAAAAACATTAAACATATGCCAATTGTTCAAGATCACAAAAGAGCCTATGAAAATGACTCAGGCCCAAATACTGGAGGAATGGGAACCTACTCAGATTATAATCACTCATTGCCTTTTCTAAATGATGCGGATATCGAAAGCGCTAAAAAAATTAACCTTTTAACTATGGAATCTCTAAAAGATAAAACTGGCATGAATTATATTGGTATACTATATGGTGGATTCATGGCAGTAAAAAATGGCGTAAGACTAATTGAATATAACGCAAGATTTGGCGACCCTGAAGCAATGAACGTTTTATCCATTTTAAAAACAGATTTTATTGATATATGNAAAAAAATGGTTTCAANTAGCTTAGATAAAATAAANATTGAATTTGAGAACAAAGCAACTGTCTGTAAATATTCTGTTCCNAATGGNTATCCGGATAACCCTGTAAAAAATCAAATTATAGATATATCAGATATNAAAGATAAAGATAAGGTTTTCTATGCCTCAGTAAATATTGAAGGTGATAACCTAATTGAAACTGGTAGTAGAACGTTGGCAGTCATATCTGTTGCAGAAACCATTGTTGATGCTGAAAGATCTGCTGAAGATAATATCAAAAGAGTTAAGGGCCCAGTTTTTCATAGATCTGACATAGGTACTAAAAAATTAGTTGATAGCAGAAAAAGCAATATGGATAAGATTCGATGTTAAGGTTGGGAATTCTTGGATCCACCAATGGAACAGATATGCAGGCCATAATTGATGCAATCGGCCAGGGAAAATTAAATGCTAAAATCAAACTTGTTATATCAAATAAGCAGGAAGCTTATATACTTAAAAGGGCTCAAAAAAATAATATTCTGAATAAATACATATCTGACAAAAATTTAGATCGAGATAGATTTGGTGAACTGATAACAAAGAATTTTATAGAGCTTAATGTAGATATTATTTTATTAATTGGATTTATGAAAATTCTCTCAGATAGTTTTTGTCTTAAATGGAAAGATAAGATTTTAAATGTACACCCATCCCTACTTCCTAAATATGCCGGTGGTATAAACAATAGTGTTCATGAGCAGGTATTAAAAAATAAAGAAGATGAAACTGGATGCACTATACACTATGTTACGGAAGAGGTAGATAGTGGCCCTATATTAATTCAAAAAAAATGTTCTGTTTTAGTTAATGATAGTGTTGAAACATTAAAGAAAAGAGTGCAACAGTTAGAGGGAGAAGCTTTTATTGAGGCTTTAAATTTTATTGAGAAAAAAAACTATGCTTAATGATTTAAAACTAAACAAAAACCCAATAAAAATTAAAAGAGCGCTTATTTCAGTTTATGATAAAACAAATATTGTAGATTTAGCTACAAAACTAAATGGCGTTGNGGTTGAGATAATTTCTACTGGTGGAACATCTGAATCCCTAATGCANTCAAATATTCCGGTCACTGAACTNGATAGCTTTACAGGNTTTCCAGAAATCTTAGATGGAAGAGTTAAAACACTAAATCCGCTAATAGCTGGTGGGGTTTTGTCCTTACGTGATATACATCACACAGAGGCCAAAGAGCATAATATCAAATTTATTGATCTTGTTGTTTGCAATCTATATCCATTTGGAANAACAATTTCTCAGGAANATTGTACTCTATCAAAAGCCCTTGAAAATATTGANATAGGTGGGCCTACTATGATAAGNTCAGCTGCCAAAAATCTTGGCTGGGTTTGTGTAATTGTAGATCCAAATGANTATGCTGACNTAATACATTGTATAGATAGCGANGGTGAGGTTTCNTATGANTTTAGANTGGCAATGGCTAGNAAGGCTTTTGCAACAACGTCTCGATATGAAACCATGATAAATAACTATTTAAATACCGAAACGTTTCCTGATCAAATGNATTTAACATATAAAAAATATTCTGATCTTCGATATGGAGAAAACCCTCAGCAAAAAGCTTCCGTTTATAAACATGAGCATACTTCTACTGGTATACTTAATTCTACTATCCATCAAGGGAAAGAATTATCATACAACAATATTATGGATGCTGATGCTGCGGTGTCCTGTGTTGTTGAGTTTGACAAGCCTGCATGTGCAATCATCAAACATGGAAATCCATGCGGGGCGGCAATATCTGAAAATATCAATGACGCCTTCAATAAAGCGCTTGCAGCAGACCGGTTATCATCATTTGGTGGAGTTATAGCGCTGAATCAAGAATGCAGTGAAGAAATAGCATTGGAATTAAACGATTTTTTTATTGAAATAATTGTTGCTCCATCGTTTTCATCAAAAGCGCTAGATCTTTTCTCAAATAAAAAAAATCTTCGAGTTATAGAGATAAACAATCTCAAACAATTTAAAGAAAATTTAACTCTACGCAATATTCACGGTGGATTATTAGTTCAAGAAGATGATAATCATATTTTATCGTTAGATCAATTAAAAGTTGTTACTAAAGAGAAGATTGAGACTAATACATATGAATCTATTCTGTTTGGTTGGTCCGTTTTAAAATATGTTAAATCAAACGCTATACTAATTGTTAAGGATTGTACTACAATTGGTGTTGGTGCAGGTCAAGTTAGTCGAATAGACTCTGTTGATATTGCTATTACAAAATCTAAAGGTAATACAGATAGATCAATCTTACTTTCGGATGCCTTTTTCCCGTTTAGAGATAGCATAGATAAAATTGCAAACACAGGAATAAAAACTATTGTTCAGCCTGGTGGATCTGTGCGTGATCAGGACGTTGTTGATGCGTGCAATGAACATTCCTTGGCAATGGCATTTACTGGAGCCCGCTGTTTTAAGCATTAATATTGTGGAACTGTAGGGTCTACCTCCTGCGACCAAGATCTAATCCCCCCAGTAAAATTGACAGCCCTATATCCTTCTTTATTAAGATAGCTACACACTTTTGCNGATCTAAATCCCCCATGGCACATTACTACAATTAATTTCTTTTTGTCTAATTCATCAAGACGCTGATGAATTTCTCCCATAGGAATATGTTGATGAGGATCTATTTTAGCGATCTTTAATTCCTCATGTTCACGTACATCTAACAAAATAAAATCGGTTTTATTTTGTTTTATTTCGTGCAATTCTTGTGCATTAATAGTATCCATAATTTCTCCAATCAAAATCTTAGATATTTAAATAGCTCATGTTAAATTTACTATTCTTATATAAGATATAATAAATGGTTTTAATTATTTCCATAACGGCCTTTTTGCTTGTCACTATACTATTTGTTCTTGATACTGCAAAAGACCAATCTACAACTAGTGAAATATCTAGTTTTCTTTCACCTTTTCAAGCTGAAACTTTTGTTCGCCATAATTATGCCGCCTCGGTAGATTCTGTTTGGAGTGCTATATCAAATCTTTCTAGTTATAATTATTGGTTTCCAGGGATAGGTAGAATTCTCCCTGTTGTTAAAACTGATAGATATGTGCATCGATACTCATTCGATCAATTTAATTTTGCACCAGGATCATTATTGCAAATCAGGCCTAAAGGACCATTTCCTTCCGGAAAAGCAACTATAGCCTCTGTTGAAACTAACAAGAAGCTTGAATTAATTATGCAATTCAATCCTTTATTAAAAGAATATATATCTTTTAATCTCGAATCACATTCAGAAGGAACAACATTATCATGTACCAGAAAAAGCTACGGTCCATTTTCCTTTATGAGCGTTTGGGGATTTGATAGTAGTAAATCAAAAATCTTAGATAATCTTGGCTATTTAATCCCACAAGAAGATTTTACATCATCAAAAGAGAAATCTAAAGAAGCATCCCAAGAGGATGGGGATACATCTGATAGTTTATTTTCTGATAGAAACCAAATGGCAGCCTATTTAGTTAATAAAACTCTTGATGGCGATACTGAAATAATTAAAGCAACNAAAGATGTTTATGCCAGAGGTAAGGCTAAAGCATTACTGATAAAAATCAATAAAGGTACAGCAGAAAGACCGGCTATGCCTGAAGCAGGNGCAGCGCCTTCTNCTCCACCTGCTGCATCAANAGCAGCGACTTCTACACCATCGCAAAGCCCTGAGGACATTATCGCTACNGTAGTTAATCAGGCATTAGATGGAGATGATGGTCCATTAAACGCTCTTGATGATAAAGTCCTAAGAGCAAAATCTAAATCATTGATCATGAAAATCAATAAAGGTACAGCAGAAAGACCGGCTATGCCTGAAGCAGGGGAATCTTCTGAGCCATCAACAAAAGACGAACAAACAAAAGAATCTGAAAGTATAAATCAAGATGAGATAATGAAAAAACTAATCGCTGATGGGATCGATGGAAATATGGACGAAATAAATGCACTAGAAGACAAGGTAATGCGGGGAAAAATTAAAGCTGCGATTGTTAAGGCTAAAAGATCTTCGTGAACTGCAACATAAATAAGCATAAATATACGTTTATANACTATACATAATGTCCATATTTATGTAATAATTAATCTAATTTCACCCTAAATCTGTAAAAATTTATAAAAATATCATTAACTATTCAGTTTAATGATCAAAAAACTGCATAAATTTATAATTATTGTTAAAAATCATAAAAATATTTAAAAATATTATAAAAAATCAATAAATAGGTCATAATTACCGATTATTAATCGTTTTGTAAGGCAATCAACACTATAATCGTTGAATTCTTTTTATAATCATAATAGTGTATTTATGAGCTTAATATATTTTTAGGAAGCTTATTTATGTATATTAAACAACATTTATTAAATTAGTATTTTAAACTTTAGACACTAGTACAAATGTTATGATATTTTATCAATTCATCATTGTTTTGAATTAAACTTTAGATTCTTAATCTAATCTTTGTAGAAAAAAAAATTTAAAATATTAGTAAGTATCTTTACTTTTTTGATAATTGATATTTAATCAGACTATACAAACTAAATTTTAATTACAACCATCTTATTAAACTGCTGAACAAGTGCTATAATTGCAATAATTATGCAGTTTATTTATTAGATTTCAATTGATTTAATATTTATTTTATCCATTATTCTGGTTATATATATAANAAATCCGACAATCCGATTTACTTTTCTCTTATAACACTAATATTCTGGATTCTGTATATTATTAACTATATACTGGTATTGAATTAAATTATCAACACCCTTAACCTTGATAGTTTTTTTTAACTCTATATTTAATTCTATTTTAGCCTTATCAAACAAACCTACCCCATCACCAAATATTAATGGATGAGGTGTTAAATAAAGATCAGTTATATATTTGATAAATTTTAAATTTGTTTTTCCGCCCCCAGCTACAAAACATTTATCTTCAGTTTCTTTTAGTTTGTTTAATATTCTAGTTGGATCTGAATTTCTATTTATTACTACTATGTTTCTGTTCTTTAATTCCTTTTGAATAGTCTTATACGTCTTTGATCCAACTATTACTGTGCTGCCTATTGTTTGTTTTTTAAATAATCTTAAATCTTTTGTCCATTTCGTTATTTCGTTACTATCTCTTGCAATAAAACCATCTAATGTGGTTGCGCATATTAAGATTACTCTCAAGTTTAGCTTCCTGCTATGGTTACTGATAGTAGGTTGGTGTCAATATTGGATTGGATAGAATCATTTATCTTATTCTTTTCTAATCCTTTTATCAGCTCTTGGTATTCATCTAAATAACTAATATCTCTTCTTTTTTCTGCATTTGTTAGTACTTTATCGACTAAACCCGATGTTGTATCTAGTGAAACATTGAATAATCCATTTATAGTCGTTTTTTTTGCTTCTAGTTCTTTATCGGTTATTCCATTTTCAAACCAATTTTCAATTTGATGTTCAGTTGATTTAATGCCTTTATCAATTATATCTGGAGCAAAAGTACCCCATGTATACCAATAGCCATTTATTCCATAGCTACATCCGCTTATACCTGATCCTATTCCATAAGTTAATCCTTGCTGATCTCGAACGGTTTGCATTAGTCTTGCTGAAAAATTTCCACCAAGAATATATATTCCCATCATAAGCTCTAAATATATAGGATTATCATCTGTGACGTTAATTGATTGGGCAATATATATATCAGAACTTGTTTTATCTTTGATGTTAATATGATCAGTAGACTGACGCCTTTCATGTGCTGTTATATCTTTATTAATAATCTTTACATCCTGTTTATTCCATCCCTTTAAGTCTTTTGTCAATAAATTATTTAATTGAGATGATGACACATCTCCAGCTGCTACAATATTCATAGAGCCTATGCCGTAGCTTTTTTGATAAAAATCAGCAAGGTCATTAGTATTTATATTTTTTACAAAANTTATAGATTCGTCAATTGTGTTTGCATGGTTTGGGTGCTCAGAAGGAAATAAATTGCTTAATAATTTAATGTGGGCTTGTTTTTTTGTATCTTCTTTTGAACGCTCTAGATTNCCTATAACTTGTTTTTTTAATAACTCAAGCTCTTCATCAGAAAAGTTTGGCGCTCGCAATTGCTCAACTAATAGATTAATAACAACAGGGAGGTCTTTATGTAAACAATGAGCTGTAAAATTGATATGATGCTTTGAAGCAACAAAACCTATTTCAGCGCCAAGTGATTCTAGTGTATTTCTAATTTCATATTTNGATTTATCTTTTGTGCCTTTATCAAGCATTGATGCTGTAATAGAGGGAATCCTGTTGTTTTGATTTAGACTATGAACAGTGCCGCCTAAAAAGCTACCAGCTATGGTTACCACATCTTTAACTTTTGTTGGGATAACATAAGTCGTTAAGCCATCAAGTGGTTTATCTATTTCTACAGAATCTATAAATTTCATTAATGATTATTTTGGAATGAACCAACCTACGGTGCTCTGGTCTTCAACGAGATATTGCTTAGCAGCCAATTGAATGTTCTCGGTGGATACGGCTTCAATATTATCAAGAAAATTTGTATAAAACTCCCAATCTCCAATCGCTATTGCCTCATTTAACGCGCTTGCGACCGCATATGATCCGTCTCTACTAAACGCTACTGTGGCGCGAGTTTTAGCAATGGCCCGGTTAAGCTCTTCTTGGTCAACGCCATTATTAATAATATCATTGTACTCATCAAGAATAATTTCTTCTACTTTTTGATTGGATACTTCTGGGGTTAAGAATGCGTATGTTATAAATAAGCCATTATCTTTAAATGGAAAATCATACATAAATAACGATGTGGCAAGACCCTGATCAACAATCTTTTGATAAAGTCGACTAGACTTGCCATCGCATAATATTTTTCCTAAAAGATGAATAGCGTGTATGTCATTGTGCAATCCATGTGGTGTTTTGTGAGCAACAGCTGTAATGCCTGCCTGTCCTGTGCGTTTTACTACGATGCGCCTTGGGCCTTCTTGCTGGGGTTCTTCTGTATAAACTTTTGGTATTTCATGTTCGCTTTTACTATGCTCCCCAAAATATTTTTCGATTAGTGATAGAGTGCTGTCAACATTAAAATCTCCAATAACGGTTGCGGTGGCATTATTTGGCCAATAATAAATATTATAAAAATCCTTAAGCCTTTCGGTAGAAACATTTTCAATATCTGAGCGCCAACCAATTGTAGAATGATGATAGGGGTGGGCCTGATAAGCCGTAGCCCATATATTTTTATCTAAAACATCAAAGGGGCTATTTTCACCTCGCTCATATTCGTTTCTTACCACAGTCATTTCTGGTTGTCTGTCCTCATCCCTTAAGAATGAATATCGCATACGGTCGGCTTCAATAGAAATTGCTTTTTCTAAATATTGACTAGGAACAACCTCAAAATAATTTGTTCTATCGTTCCAGGTTGTTGCATTTATTTGAGCACCAATATTTTGAAGCTCATCCCAAATTGCTGTTCCTTTTTCTTTGTTATAATTACGCGAACCCTTAAACATTAGATGTTCAAGTAAGTGCGTAGATCCAGTATATCCAATCGCTTCATTTCTTGAACCAACATGATAAGTAACCATAAATGTTGCGACCGGTGTGGAACTGTCTTGCAGCATCAATACTTTTAGACCGTTTGATTTTAGCTGGTACTCTTCAATACCCCCTGAGGATTTTATGTGTTTAAATGATTCGGGCATTTATTTCTTTTTAGGTATATATAAATCAGTTATGGTGCCATCAAAAACTTCAGAGGCTAAACCAATGGTTTCACCAACGGTTGGATGGGGGTGAACGGTTAGTGAAATATCTTCAGCATCAGATCCCATTTCAATGGCTAACATTCCTTCAGAAATAATATCACCAGCTGATGGCCCTACAATTCCAACGCCTAGCACGCGTTTAGAATCGGGATCAAATAATATTTTCGTCTTCCCTTGATTTGCCCCCATTGCTATAGCTCTTCCACTTGCAGCCCACGGAAATTCAGCTCTTGAATAAGGTATATCATCGGTTTTAGCTTGTATTTCAGTCAACCCACACCATGCCACTTCGGGATCTGTATAAACCACGCTTGGTATTGCTTTTGGATCAAAAATTGAGGGTTCGCCGCAAGCGACTTCAGCTGCAACTTTTCCTTGGTGGGTTGCTTTATGCGCTAACATTGGGTTATCTGATATGTCACCTATGGCAAAAATTGTTTTGACGCTAGTGCGTTGATAATTATCAACATTTATAAATCCCTGATCATTAATTGTAACGTCTGTTGCTTTTAAATTAAGAAGGTCTGTATTTGGTTTTCTACCAATAGCTATTAGAATTTTCTCATATTCCATAGTCGTGGATTTGTTTTCTTTTTCAATCGTAACGCTAAGAGCATTCTTTTTAGATTCTTTAATATTAACAACCTTTGAGTTGAGCATTATTGAATCAAATTGTTTGTTTAGTTTACGCTCAAGGGGTTTAACAATATCTTGATCTGCTCCGGGAATTATATTGGGTAAAAATTCGACCAATGATACTTTGGAACCAAGCATCGCATATACCTGCCCAAGCTCAACTCCAATGACGCCACCCCCAACAACAAGCATAGTTTTTGGGATATTCTCCAATTCAAGTGCAGTTTTAGAGGTAAGAATATTTTTACTTTTAGGAATATTGGGTAGCATAGAAGAGGATGAGCCAGCAGCAATAATGCATTGGTCAAACGATAACACATCTTTTTTCTTTCCATTTGCTACTTCTACTTCTGAATTAGATTTAAACGTTGCCTTGCCTTGCAAAAAATCTACCTTCCTTGCTTTAGCCATACCTGCAATTCCATTATTCAATTGCGATACAATTTTATCTTTATGTTGACGAATAGTGTCTATATCTATTTTAGGTTTTCCAAATGTTACACCCGCTTTAGACAGCGAAGCTGCTTCATCCATTACTTTTGTTATATGCAATAAAGCTTTTGAGGGTATACACCCCCTATTTAAACAAACACCACCCATAACTTCATCACGATCCACTAGGGTTACTTTTTTCCCAAGGTCAGCCGCTCGAAATGCTGCTGCATACCCACCTGGCCCTGCGCCTATTACAAGAATTTCTGTGTGTGTGTTTTTACTCATATTATTTTTCTAAAAAGAAAGCTCTTCAATCATTTTACTGAATGCGCTGGTGAACTTCGCTGCAGCTGCACCATCAATTATACGGTGATCATAAGATAATGAAAAAGGCATAATATACCTTGGCTCTGAAGACTTGGATTCATGGTTATATATATTTTCCCATACACTTTTTGATATTCCTAAAATTGCCACCTCTGGAGGATTAATGATTGGTGTAAAATATTTTCCTCCAATTCCACCTAAGCTAGAAATTGTGAAGGTACCGCCTGAAAGGTCTTTGGGTTTAAGAGCGTTTGATCTAGCTCTATCGCTTACATCTGATAGCTCAATAGATAAATCTGAAATAGTTTTCTTATCCACATCTCTAATTACTGGCACAATAAGTCCGTTAGGGGTATCAACTGCGATACCAATATTATAATATTGTTTTATTATAAGGGTCTCGCTTGTATGGTTTAACGAGCTATTAAATTCAGGCATTGATTGTAGAACCTCAACGACAGCTTTCATTAAAAAAGGGAGGAATGTTATTTTGATATCTTTTTTTTCTAATTCCTTTTTCATTTTGCGTCTTGTTCTATCTAAATCCGTAATATCNGCTTCATCAAATTGNGTTACGTGNGGTATGCTCTGCCATGCTTCTTGTAANCGTCTACCTGTAATCTTTTTTATTTTGCTTAATTTTATTTCTTCTATATCGCCCCATTGAGCNTAATCAATATCTTTATTNATTGATTGGGCTACGCCTAGCTGGTTGGACATTTGAATTTTGATGTAATTATTAAGGTCTTCTTTGGTAATTCTACCTTTATCNCCAGAAGCTGTGATGTGTNGTAGNTTTATAGAAAGTTCTCTTGCGAGTCTACGAACCCCTGGAGAGGCGAAAATTTTACCATCTATAGATGGCTGTGGANCGGGCTCTGGTTTNGTTTNTGNGGNTTGCACAACCACTGCGGCNCTTGGGTCNTCTGTAGTGCTTTCTACTTTATCTTCTTTATTATCTTTTGAGGGTGAAGACTGTTCTATTTCAAGTTTGATTAATAGATCGCCTACATTAACCTCTTTTCCANTAGCAACTAGCACTTCTTTAACAACNCCANCATCATCTGATGGTATTTCCATTGATGCTTTATCAGATTCTAAAACAACTATTGTGTCACCCTGGCTAAGCGTATCTCCTACAGCGACAGACACCTCGCTGACCTCTGCTCCCTCAATACCTTCTCCAAGGTCTGGTAGGATAATTTCTTTTAATGATTTTGCCATTTATAAACTAAGCGGGTTGGGTTTATTGGGGTCAATTTTATATTTTAAAATTGCTTTCTCTGCTATTGAGGAATCTAATTTTTTATCTATAATTAATGAACGTATAGCACATAAAGTAATATAATATCTATCGACTTCAAAGAAGTGTCGCAGATTTTCTCTAGTATCGCTACGACCAAATCCATCGGTACCCAGAGTATAGTATGGTGCTGGTATATATGGCCTGATTTGTTCTGAAACCATTTTAACATAATCAGATACNGCAACTACGGGGGTAGATTTATCTCCTAAGCATTCATCAAGGTATGTTTTTTTATTTTTACTTGTTGGGTGCATTAGATTCCAGCGCTCTACGTCTTGAGCATTGCGCCTTAACTCGCTAAAACTTGTTACGTTCCAAATACTGCAGCCTATTTTCCAATCTTTCTTTAATAGCTCTGCTGCTGCAAAAGTTTCACCCATCAATGGGCCACTTCCAAGTAAACGAATATCGGGATTTTTTGTTTCTTTTATTTTATATAAACCCTTTATAATTCCACTCTCAGATCCTTTTGGAATTTCGGGGTGTTGGTAGTTTTCNTTTTCAAGTGTTAAATAATAAACAACGTCCTTTTCATCTTGGCACATTTCAATTAATCCATGATGAACNATAGTTGCNATTTCATANCCATAGGTAACATCGTATGCTTTTATATTTGGCGTTGCTGCTGCTGCAAGATGACTGTGGCCATCTTGGTGCTGTAGACCCTCCCCGTTGAGTGTGGTTCTGCCCGCTGTTCCGCCTAAAAGAAAGCCACGTGCCCTCATATCTCCGGAAGCCCAAATAAGATCCCAAACGCGTTGAAATCCGAACATAGAATAATAAATGTAAAACGGAATCATTTTGATTCCATGGTTACTATAGCTAGTTGCTGCAGCACAAAAGGATGACATTGCACCTGCTTCATTTATACCCTCTTCTAAAATTTGTCCATTTTTTACCTCTTTATAATATAAGAATTGGTCAGAATCCACGGGATCATATAGCTGTCCTTTGTGGGAATAAATACCCAATTGTCTGAATAAGGGATCCATTCCAAACGTTCTTGCTTCATCTGGAACAATGGGTACAATATGTTTCCCAATTTTTTTATCTTTAGTTAGTAATGTCAGTAATCGCACATAAGCCATTGTGGTAGAAATTTCTCGATCACCTGTTCCTTTTAGTAGCTCATCAAATATTTTAATATCAGGTATCTTAAGTTTTTTTGACTTATTTGATCTAATTGGCACAGGACCTCCAAGTTTGTCCCGTTTATTTTTTATATACTTAAATTCTTTTGAATTTTTATTAAAGGATTTAAACGATGCATTAGCCGCATCTTTATCGCTTAGCGGTATGGAAAATCTGTCTCTAAAATAGAGCAATTCATTTTCATTAAGCTTTTTTTGATTGTGGGTTATGTTTCTACCTTCGCCGGCCTGTCCAAGGCCATAGCCTTTGATTGTTCTTGCTAAAATGACAGTGGGTTTACCCACACAATTCATTGCCTCATAATAGGCTGAATACATTTTTATAGGGTCGTGCCCGCCTGCGAGCATTTGTTCTAAGTCCTCATTGGATAAATCTTTAACCATTTCCAGCAGTTCTGGATCCTTGCCAAAAAATTCTTTTCTAAAATACTCTCCACCCTCGACGGTGTATTTTAATAAGTCTCCATCAACTAACCCACTAAGTCTTTTTACAAGTTTTCCATTTTCATCTTTTTGAAATAGTTCATCCCAATCAGAACCCCATATAACTTTTATAACATTCCAACCCGCACCTCTAAACGCACCCTCTAGCTCTTGAATCACTTTTGAGTTACCACGAACAGGCCCATCTAATCTTTGTAGATTACAATTTACAACGAACATCAGATTGTCAAGGTTTTCTCTGGATGCCAATGTTAGAGCTCCTAGAGACTCTGGTTCATCCATTTCACCATCTCCTGTATAAACAAAAACCTTTCTTCCGGTATCTTTTATAAATCCTCTGTCAATCATATACCGCATAAATCTTGCTTGATAAATCCCCATAATTGGCCCTAGTCCCATTGAAACTGTTGCAAATTGCCAAAAATCAGGCATTAAATATGGATGGGGATATGAAGACAGCCCCCCACCATCTGATAGTTCATGCCTAAAATTATCAAGCTTTTTTGAGGAAAGACGCCCTTCAAGAAAAGCGCGAGAATATATTCCTGGTGAAGCGTGCCCTTGAAAGAAAATTAAATCTTGACCATCAGGGTGTTCTAACCCTTTAAAGAAGTGATTAAACGCAACCTCATATAGCGTAGCAGCAGATGCATAAGTAGAAATATGACCACCAATTCCGGAGGTTTCTTTGTTGGCTCGTGTGACCATTGCCATAGCATTCCAGCGAATAATCGCTGTAATTGCTTGTTCTAAATCAAGATCGCCAGGGTACTCTAATTGATCCGATGGCAGTATTGTGTTTAAATATGGAGTATTGGTATTGAATGGTAATCTGGCGCCTTTGGTTTGAGCATAAGCTATAAGCGTTTGAAGCAAGAAATGTGTTCTTTCATTTCCATGTTCCTCTAAGGCATCTTCAATAGACTCGAGCCATTCCCTGGTTTCTTGTGGATCAGTATCTTTATACATCAATGTTAACTAAATGCATTAAAATTAATATTAGAAATTACGACTTTTCTGAGAAAAAAATTCCTGGTTTAGTTTAAAAGTCGGGTAAAATATTTTTTAGTTTTTATAGACTATTTATTAAAATATTATTGGCAGATAAATATTGTTTTGTCTTGCTACAAACTGGAGCGGAGGTGATAAGGATTACAGGTTTATTTTCTTTTATTTGTATAGCGTGAGCTTGTTTTATAATTCTGTCTCCATCTTTCATAATTATCCGAGATTTTCTATCAATGACAATTCCTATAGAATTATCGATCCGAACAAGGTTTGTCCTGGCGCTTAGACCATATGGTTGGGGATCAAGTTTCTGCATATCTTAATTGATTGAGCCACAAGCAATGCGCTTGCCTGCAGCTCCGGATGGCTGTGATTGCATGTCATCTGACCCAGCGTGGACTATTATTGCCCTTCCAAGAATATTATTTTTCCCCGGGTTGGTTATTGACCACCTTTTGAATCTGTCTTTAAGAACTAGCTTGCCAACACCATCATCGTTTATAATTAGGTTTCCTATATCTCCACTGTGAAACGGTGGGGTTCCCCACTTGCCGTGATTATCATCTGTTGGGTTCCAGTGTCCTCCTGCGCTAGACCCATCCAAGGATGCGCAATCACCAATTTCATGAATATGGATTGCTAGTTCACCGGGTTCTGCATTATTTATATTAACAATAAGCTCAACAAAATCATTAGTTTCAATAAATTTTGCATGTCCCACAATAGGGTTTGATCCAATCCCTTTTAAATAAGCGATCGCTGTATTTTTTTGCACGCAAGAAGCTATTAGAAATAGTGGAAATAAAAATTTTAATTTCATAAATAAGAATTATTTAGTTAGTGCATTAATTGAACTGATGTTTTTATCTATCCCAACTCCCTTAATATTAACACCAATGTAATGCCAAACTGGTGCAATTAAAGCAATCCGCTCAGATAAAATTACATTTTCTATAGTATTAATATTGATAGGTTTTTTTTCGCCAACGCTTGCGAATATCTTACCCTCATTATTATTATAAATTTTAGATACATCAGGAAATGTAGGTAGTCCACCATGGGGTGTTTTACCGCGTAAAAAACTTTGACCTGTTCTATTAATATGATCAATAACATTAACTATTCCAAACTCGTTATAAATCCGATCAACTAGTAATAAATCTATGAGGTTCAACTCGTTTTTTATTTTTATAAAAACCTCGGGGTTAATTGTTGTGTTGTTATTAGTTAATGGAAATATATAAACATTTTTATTGTGATTGTAGATTCCGTGATTGTGTGAAATATATTCACTACTTACCCCCACTTGGCTCGCTATATTTTTAGAACAAAAATATATACAAGTCTTCATTCTCTAGCGCCAAATAAAGATGTTCCTACTCTAACCATAGTGCTTCCTTCTTCTATTGCAGTAATAAAATCTCCGCTCATTCCAATCGATAATTCTGTTAATTTTTCAGAACCAACTTCTTTATTAACCTGGTCAAGAAATTTTCTTAAATCCACAAACGCTCTTCTTGTATCAGTGGGGTTTTGAGAATAGGGGCCAAGTGTCATTAGGCCGTTTATGTTTAGGTGGCTAAGGTGTAAGCACTCGATGATCTCATCAGTTAAAAAAGGTTTAAATCCTTTTTTACTTTTATCTCCACTGGTATTGATTTCTATAAGACCTATAAGCGGTTTCTTTAACCGTTCAGCTTTGGTGTTGATTTTATTGGCCAATTTATAGGAGTCTATGGAGTCAATTGTATCAAACAGATTCATAAATTTGTTTATTTTATTTGATTGAAGATGCCCAATAAATCTTCGTGTTATATTGGGCATATTTTCAAAAGATTCAAATTTACTTACAGCTTCTTGGATTCTATTTTCTCCAATATGAGAAACGCCTAACGAGTAAAGGTTTTTAATTAAATGAAAGGGCTGGGTTTTGGTAGCTGCAACCAGTGTTACAGATTGCGTACGGTTGCTATCTCTTTTGGTTTTTTCTATTTCACTTAATATATGGTGAAGATTTTTCTCAATACTCATTAATTAGGATCGAGTGTTGATTCATCTTCCCCAGTCTCGATAGATATTTGATTGTTATCTTGTTTTTGGGTTGCTGTTTCCTCGCTAATAACTCTTGTAATTGATGAGATATTAGTACCCTTATCTAATTTTACAAGGCGCACCCCCTGTGTTACGCGCCCAATTGAACGAATTGCCTCAACCGGTTGACGCATTAATACGCCCGAATCGGTAATAACTATTAAATCATCAGAGTCAACAACCTCCATTATATTAACCATCTTACCGGTTTTATCTGTACACCTCATAGTTAATACACCTTTACCCGCGCGCGTCTGGGTGCGGTACTGAATAACCTCTGTCCTTTTTCCATATCCTTTTTCTGTCGCAACTAAGATTGTGCCTTCGCGCTTTACAATTAACATTCCAACAACATAATCATCTTTTGAGCTTAGCTTAATCCCTTTAACACCCATTGTTTTTCTTCCGCTTGCCCTCACATCGTTTTCTGAGAAACGAATAGATTTGCCTTCATGTGTTCCTAGTAAAATATCGTTTTCTCCATTTGAAACTCGCGCCTGAATAAGCTTATCACCGTCGCGTATTTCAATGGCATATATTCCACCTTTTCTTGGCTTTCCATATGCTGATAACACTGTTTTTTTAATAACACCATTTCTTGTTGCCATAACAATGTAATGGTCATCATCAAATTCTTTAACACTAACAAAGGCCTCAACTCTTTCTTCCGGGTTACAGCCAATTAGGTTTACAATTGCGCGCCCTCTAGATGCGCGCCCTGCTTGGGGTATATCATATACTTTTAACCAATAACACTTCCCCGTATCAGTAAAGAAAAGCATATAATTGTGTGTGTTAGCAATAAATAGATGTTCTACAAAATCTTCATCTTTGCTCATTGCTCCTTGAACGCCACGCCCACCCCTACGTTGAGTTCTATACGTATTTAAAGCTGTTCTTTTTATATAACCTTGGTGGGTTATTGTAAGCACAACCTCTTCTTCGGCTATCATATCCTCCATAGAAAAATCTGTATCCACATGTATAATTTCTGTTCTTCGCTCGTCGCCGTATTGATCTTTTATCTCAAGTAGCTCTGTTTTAATAATATTCATGCGTTTTGTTTTGTTTTCTAGAACGCTTTTTAAATTTGAAATAATTTTGATTAATTCTTTATACTCGGCCACCACTTTATCAACCTCTAAACCAGTAAGTTTTTGAAGGCGCATATCAAGAATAGCTTGGGATTGTGCTTCTGATAAATTAAAACTATTCATAAGGCCTTCTTTGGCTTGTGCGGGGTCTTTACTGCCCCTAATAACCTTAATTACCTCATCAATATTGTCTAGTGCAATTTTTAATCCCTCTAATATATGGGCTCTTCCCTCAGCCTCTTTTAATTCAAACTCAGTGCGCCTAACAACCACTTCATGTCTAAAATCAATAAAATGGTTTAAAACTGTTTTAAGTGGCATTATTTTTGGAATTCCATCTACAAGCGCTAATAATATTATTCCAAATGTATCTTGAAGTTGTGTGTGTTTATAAAGCTGGTTTAATATC
>PASZ01000007.1 GCA_002712245.1 Fidelibacterota bacterium
CTACCTATCAAAATCTAAAATTAAATAAAAGATCACGATCAATCTTTCAAGAAATTGCAAAACAAAAGAGGCATATTAAAAATAAAAGGAGCATAAAATGAATGCACGTCAGTTAATCAGCGCGCTAGTTATTTTAATGTTCAGTTTTTCTATACAAGCGCAAAATGAAACCATTTTATTTGGTCAACAAAAAGCGATAAATAATTTATCTAAAGATGTTGGTGTTTCCTCAAAAGAATTAGATGATTATCTAAAAAAGCGCTATCAGAGGCCATTATATCAACTAACACAATCTGAAGGGGCAGATATCATTAAGGGCTTTCAAGATGGGCGCCTTTCAAGAAACTCTATAGGCGACTATCTAAGACCTGCGGTGCAAGCGGTTAACAATACTCAATCTCAATCCTCTGTGGTCAAAAAAGAAGATTTAATTGCAGCCAGCGTACTTGAGGTTGGAATGAAAAAACGATTCCATTTCAAAGACGGTTCAATAAGCGAAGGGGAGATTATTAGCCTGGAAGAAGACCTTGTTGTTTTGGTTACAGCTTCAGGAGAATTTAGAATTCCTAAAGGTGAATTTTTAGCTGAGACAGCTGAAATTACCAATAAGAAAGGTGAAAAATTTGTAGGGCATGTTCTATCTGAAACAGAGGAAGAATTTGTAATTCGCACGCAATACGGGGATGCAAAAATCCATAAAAGAGAAATCGAAAAGATGAGCCGTTTTCATGGGGGTGTTAAAGACCCTAAGACGGAGATGACCAAGCGCTTCTATATGGGTGAAGCTAGTTTATTGTCTGTCTTTTTAGACCCTACCGCAAACGTCTTAGCACCAAATACATTCTACCTTAGTGGGATGTCACTTGGGTATGGTCTCACAGATAAATTTCAGATGACTACAAAATACGCCTCCAATTTCAATGGAGATCTAAATCTGCATCCACGATTACGTTTCATGCATAAAAAAACAGCCGATAAAGAGCGGAGCATGTCTATTGGTTTAGGGTTTCACCGATCCTATCCCATGAGCTCGATCATTGGTAAATATGCACATGCAGTAAAAGTAAATACTAGCGGTGACTCTACCATAAATCAGTTCAGCGAGTTGGAGCTCAAGGACGTGATGAAGAATGACCCAAATAATAATGATAATAATCCAGTGTACGTAGAAGCCTATCTTGTATATACGTCGCATAGAATAAACCCCACAGGACGCGGCAAGGTTGGCTGGACCGTGGGTGGTAAAGTTTCTAATGCATTTTCTAACAATATTCAAGATGAATTAAAAACGGGTTATACATTTGATAAAGATAATTACAAGATACCCTACAGGCTTTGGGCAAGTTTAGATTATGATTTAAGAAAAGATCTAAAGTTTGTTGCCTCTACCTGGATCGATAATGGCTATAGAAGTATGGATGCGGGTCAGGCATTTGAGGATTATATTGGATCAGACGATTCAACGCCACTATCTATTGACTCAATTCGAGGCAAGAAGAGTTTGTTTGATTTTGATTTTGGACTCCTTTATGCACCCACAGAAAACTTTAGAATCGGTGTGCATTTTCAACAGCCATTCATAGATTTCTACTGGGAGTTTTTCGAATTCTAAAACTAGAATGTTTTAGTTATGATAAAATCATTAGCAATATTTGTAGCTACAATATTTTTTTCATTTGCTCAGAATTACGATCCAAATACNGGNGAGTTGATTNAAAANGANGTTTATGATCCNCTTACNGGTGAATTAAAGAAAGAAAATAAAGCACAAATAAAAAAGANNGTTGAACTCAAGACCGGAGAGGTAATTCTTGGTTATTTAATTGATAACAATNATGACCATGCTATAATTTATTCATCAACTATTGATACTATTAAAATCAAAAAAGAAAACATAAATACTATTACAGATTTCATTGATTCCTCCAAAATCAACGAACAGCCACGCTGGGTTCAAGAAAGCATCAAAAAACCCAAAAATACGCAACCGCAAGGACTGCCATCAATGGAGGAACTAAAGCAAGCTGGCGAAGGTATAGCTACTGCAGCAATAGTGTTAGTTTGGTTAATGTTGGAGTTTTATACTGTATTTTGATTAAAATAATCACATTCATTTTTTTAGTTACTTGTATCTCAGCACAAGCACAGTACGACCCNATAACCGGTGAGCCGATTCAACAAAAAAAGTTTGATCCGAATACTGGAGAGGAAATAGAACAAAAATTTGATCCTAACACTGGAAAGCCAGTTGAGCCAGAGAAAAAAGGAGTAACCGCAAAAGTTACTCTAACTACAGGTGATATCATTCAAGGGATACTGGTAAGTCAAGATCGAGAAAAAATTATTGTTGAGTCTGAAATGATAGGCACCGTCACTATTGATAGGGTCAATATTAAAAGCATGTCGCTTGGAGGAGTACCGATCTCCACTAGACGAGCGTCTAGCGCACCGATTGTCAAAAGAAATGATTCATCAGAGAGCACATCTACTGATAATCTAACCCTTGCGATGCGAGCAAAAAACGAAGCAATAATGAAGAATCAAAGATTATTCAACATAGTAGTTGGCGCAGGTGCCTGCTTTAACCCTATTCCGTATATTACCCTCCCTGTAATGGGTATAGCGATAGCTGGAAATGCAAGAGTACCTGAACCAGAAAGTAAATATTATAAAGATCTAGTTGGCTCTGATTTAAAAAAACAATACAGAACCATCTATAGAAAAGAGATCCGCAAGCTAAGAGCGCAACAATGCTTTACCCCAACAGCGGTTGTTGGCTTAGGATTTGTTGCAATGATAGCAGCATTTACATTTGACCTTTAATTNTTTCCCATTTTTCAGATAAAAACCTTTTCCATAAAAAAATAATTTTATCAAACTGATCTTTCTTAATTTTAAGCAAAACAATGTTTAAAATTATTTTATTTCTTTCCTCCGTACTGATTTCTAATGAGATTTCGATTGGAGAAATCTCATTTAAAATTTTACAAAAAGGAACTTCTGATAGGCGCTATATCTGGCTACATGGTGATGAGCAGACCGCAAAGATGGCCCTTGAAAACCATATGGCCTCAAATCAAGGTATTGCCTATTTCATAGACAATAATAAGAGAGAAGTGTACATATCAGATGGGATGATTGATCCTAATCGTATCTTTTCTTCGATTGGTGCTAAAAAGAATATTCATAAATACAATCCCCAATGGCCTACAAAAAAGAAGAATGCTATTTTAAAAGCAATGGATCAAGATAGAGAGAATTTTTTAGACACCATTTTTCCTAAAAATGGTGAAGTTGTGATTGCGCTGCACAATAACTTTAAAGGCTACAATATCAATCAGGAGCTATCAAAAAGCGATACTGTATCAATCAAAAAAGATCAGAATCCTCGCGACTTTTTTCTATGCACCAATCGAAACGATTTTGAGATTCTCTCTAAATCTCCCTACAACGTTGTTTTGCAAGAGAGTTATCCTACTACAGATGATGGCTCTTTATCTTNGGCGGCAGTAAAATGGGGTGTTCGTTACGTAAATATTGAAACCAGGCTCGGTTGGTTAAGCATGCAAAAACGCATGCTAAAATATGCGGATGAAAACCTACCCTANCTAATNATTGATTATAAATAACTGCCCGTCCTTAAAAACTTTACGATTAACTGTATCATCCAAATAACCCATCATTACCGAATGGCCANTAATTGATCTTGGATTGTCGAGATCGTTGACCTCAGTTAAGTGTATGGGTTGATCTCCTATGCTGATAAAGGCAGTATTCTCATTACAAACATTTAAAGTATTTGGTTGAGAATTCGTTATTGATGCCCATTCGTATTGAATCAAGTAATCGCTATCTATTTCTCCAAAAGTAATATCAGCTTTATTTTTGTCAATCGGAGCTCCACTATATAAAGGGAGAACAATTTGCAGGATCACCCAGGGCATTGAATCTGCATCAAGGTTAACATAAAACGACTGATTCTCATACAAGCCAATCGCATGTTGAATACCGTTGGTATTTACAAGGATATTGTAATGGCTCAAACGAATACCCGTATCCTTTTGCCAAAATACTATGGCTTCATCCTGTAGCAGTGATTTAAAATCAGGATTATATGTTTCTGGGAATGTTTTGATTTTTCCAAGTAAACCAGTATCNTCCGTTACAATTAGTTTAGGCTGTGCAGATTTAATGGCGCCTTCCATGTCATCATCACCAATAAGAACTAATGAAGAGCCCAGTGTCCAAACCCCTAGCGCTAAAATTTCAGGCTCCGGGAAGGGTAGTTTATCAATTAAGACTCTGTCCTTTGGGCCTACGCCCAAAGATACTAGCCAGTTTGCTGTTTGTTGCGCCATTCTATACACTTTATCAGATGTTAATCCATGATCGGCGTATACCAGTTTTTCACCATACTTAATGTTTTGCCCATCAATTAAAGCTCGCAGATTAGGGTATGGAACCATGTATTCAATAGGCTCAACATTACCGATACATTGCGCTTTATAAATTTGTTTTTTTAGCTCTGACATGCCACTAATGATTATAATGAAATTTCACAAAGAAATCCTGTAAATTTGTTTTCTTATTAATGATTTAATTTACCTTTGACAAGTTCAATTATTACAAAAACAATTTTTTACCTTGCTAGCGTAATAATCGTTATTTTTATCTATGCGTGCGCGGCAATTGCTCCTCCTAGTGGAGGGCCTGAAGATAAGACCCCTCCACAGTTTCTTTCTTCAAATCCCGAATCTGGAATCACGGGATTCAGTGGAGGAAAAGTGGTATTGAAATTTTCAGAGTACTTAGAAAAAAAATCAATCAATAATGCAATTTCGATCTCTCCGCTTACCGATCCTATAGTTGAGATAAAGTACAAAGATGATGAGATTCATCTGACTTTTCCTGATAACCTTTTGAATGACCAAACCTATATTATCACGATTAATCGCAATTTAACAGATGAGAGAAATGTAACCCTTGATCGATCAGTGCAAGTAGCCTTTAGTACAGGAGATACGATCGAAGATGGTAAAATTATGGGGCGAATTCATGGAGATGAACGGTACGCTGCTCACCTATGGAAACTAGAGGACGAATTTACTGATTCTCTTTTATTTTCAAAGCCCTTGTATATATCCGAAGCAGATGATGAGGGACATTTTCAATTTAATTATTTATCGGCTGGCAGCTATGCTGCACTAGCTGTTGAAAGAAGCGCCGCTGGACTGCCACTTCTTCCAAGTAGAATTATGTATGGAATGAGCCCTGAAAAGCTTTACAAACTTTCAACAAATGAAATCATAAAAAATATTCCCTTTATGACGCATCGTGAAAACCCTCAAATTAAATTAACCCATGTTGATTGGAAGGGTTTAAAATGGGGATGGATTCACTTTAATCAAGATTTACATAATATTACGCTTGAAGATTTAATCCTTGTTGACTCTGATTCCAATCAGATTGAACCTAGCTACTTCCAGGACAATCAAGATAAATCAAGATTTTTGTTAACATTAACTGATACACTTACTAATGGAAAGGTAGATATAAAAATCAACAAGATTTCTTCAGCTGATGGGGTGGATATCCATAATACAAAGGTGAGCTTTAGACTTTCAAACAAACCAGATACATCAAATATTGAAATATTAAAACCACCTCCTAGTTCAATCATTAATAAAGACAATAAGAACGGACCACAGGTTCCAATTATTTTTTCAAAGCCCATCGCTTCATATACCGATTCAGCATTTTATATGGTAGCTGATACGGACACTATTATCGTAAAGATGAAGTGGAACAATCCAACTGATTTTTCGTTTTTACCTCCTAATGGCTGGAAAGAAAAAACAGATTATCGTTTAATGTTTTCCTCAAGTGAATTAACACCAATTGAGGGAAAAACATTGGTTGATTCAATTACGTTTATTGATATCTTTTCAAAAAAGAAAATTGGATACGGAGGGCTGATGGGGTCGCTTGATGCATCAAATGCATCATATTTAGTTCAAATAAAATCAATTACAAATGATCCTGAAATCTTCTTTTCTAATGTAGATTCCAACAACGAATTTTATCTCAAAAATATACCTGAAGGATTATATAAATTAATGATGATCAACGATAAAGATAATAACCAAGCATTTACTCCAGGCTCAGTAAGTCCACATAAAAATAGTGAATGGTTTTATATTTTTCCTGACACGTTTGAGGTTAGGGCAAATTGGGATATTGATATTGGGAAAATGACAATTGAGGAATAATAGCTAAATGTTTGCAGTAATTATTGCCGGAGGAAGGGGAACACGATTTTGGCCTGCCAGCCGAAAAGATCACCCCAAACAACTTTTGAATATTATTGGTGATCATTCTATGTTACAGATGACAGTCGATCGACTTCGAAAAATGAAAAATATTGAAGATATTTTCATTGTTACGGGTAACCATTTAGAAAAGAAAATTAAAAAAACAATTTCTGGAGTTAAGCCCAGAAATATTATTGTAGAGCCTAGTGCAAAAAATACTGCACCTGCAATCGGACTAGCCGCATTACATATTAAACAAAAGCGAGCAGATGCTGTGATGGGTGTTTTCCCTGCAGACCATTTAATTGTTGGAGCGCAAAAATTTTCAAAAACGGTACGATCAGCAATTCAAATTGCTAATAAAAAAAAGACACTAGTTACGATTGGTATTGAACCCTATTATCCCGCTACAGGCTATGGCTATATCCAATATAATAAAAATAGCGAGCATAAACATTTAAATGCTTTTCCAGTGAAAACTTTTGCTGAAAAGCCTCATCAAAAACTTGCGGAGCGTTTCTTAAAAAGCGGCGATTTTTTATGGAACGGTGGAATGTTTGTGTGGAATATTGAGTCATTTTTTCATGAGTTAAATATGTATATGCCAGAGCTTGATTCGCAATTATTAAAGATTGAGAAGCGAATTGTAAAAAAAGAAAATTTTTCAAGATTATGGAATAAGATAGAACCAGATTCAATTGATTATGGTTTATTTGAAAAAACAAAAAATATTCATGTAGTTCGTGCTGAGTTTGAATGGAACGATCTTGGATCATGGAATTCTATTTTTGATATTTCACGCAAAACCAAAGAAAATAATGTTATTCGCGGTGGCGGTATTGTTTTAGATGGAAAAAACAATTTTATAGAATCGCATGATCATTTTACCGCTGTCATAGGTCAGAGCGATTTAGTCGTTGTCAGCACCGAGGATGCAACATTAGTAGTGGCAAAGGACAGGGTTGAAGAAGTAAAAAGAATTATTCAACATTTAGAAAAAACAAAAAAGAAAGATTTGCTATAGTAGAATGGCGAAGTTAAAGCCAAATAAGTTATTGATATTATTTGATGAGCTTGCTGAGAAGATGGACATAAATATTGTTCAGGGTAAGGGAGATTTTAAAGGAGGCATGTGTCACCTAAACGATGAATCCTATATCGTTTTAAATAAATTGAAGCCTGTAGAGCAAAGGCTGGGTGTATTGGTCAAAGAATTCTCCAAGCTTAATTTGAAAAAAATATATATTCAACCGGTCTTGCGAGAATATATCATGGATACGCAACAAGAATTAGTATAATCCATCCATTTTATTCTTGAAATAAATCATTTTATTTCATTACACTTAACCTTACCATCTTCAATCCGAGCCAGCAATTTATTAAACTATAAATTTTATAGGAATTGTTATGAAGGAATATTCAGCCAAAGATATTAGAAATTTTGCCCTAGTAGGGCATGGTGGATCAGGAAAAACTATGCTTGCTGAGGCTATGCTATCCAGAGCAGGATTGATTAATCGTATTGGCTCAATCGAATCAGGCAACACGGTTTCTGATTATCATCATGATGAGCACGAAAGACAAATCTCCATTCACTCGTCTCCGCTTCATCTTGAGTGGGAAAATACCAAATTTAATTTAATTGATACGCCAGGTTATTTAGACTTTATTGGAGAAACCATTTCATCACTTGCAGTTGTAGATGCTGCTGCAGTTGTTATTCATGCAGCAAATGGGGTCGAGGTTGGCACAGAGCAGGTATGGAATTATGCCAATAACTATGAATTGACAAAAGTATTAGTTGTGAATGGATTAGATAGAGAACATTCAAAATTTGATGAAATTCTTGCGCAGGCCAAAAATCACTTTGGTTCCAATGTCTTTCCTATGCAATTACCTCTAAATGCTGGCCCTGGTTTCAATCAAATTATTGATGTTTTAAGAAATGAGCTGATTACATATGAAACAGATGGAAGCGGTAATTACAAGGAAGAACCATTGCCAGATGATTTAAAAGAAAGGGTCAACTCTCTCCATCAAGAATTGATTGAATATGTCGCAGAATCCGATGATTCACTTCTGGAAAAGTTTTTTGACCAAGGTAGTTTAAGCGAAGAGGAAATGCGCGATGGTCTTCATAGCGCAATTCAAAAAGAGGTTTTTATTCCGCTTTTCTGCACAGCTGCAACACAAAAGATTGGTACAGCGCGGCTAATGGATTTTATTTCAAAATATGGATCATCACCTGTGGATCGTGGATCAATTAAGGCCAAAGATGCAAATTCAGATGAAGAGGTTGAAGTAAATCTTGATGGTTCAGAGCCCGTCATTCATGTCTTCAAGACGATCAGTGAAGCACATGTTGGAGAACTTTCATTCTTCAGAGTGTATTCTGGATCAGTCTCTACGGGATCTGATCTATATAACTCTGAAAGGGAGAACTCGGAGAGATTTGGCCAAATGTTTTTAATGAATGGCAAAGAAAGAACAAGTGTTTCCAAATTATCAGCTGGTGATATTGGTGCGGTAGTTAAATTAAAAGATACGCATACAGGAAATACCCTAAGCGATCCAAGCAATAAGGTCAAATTGTCTTCTGTTAAATTACCTAATTCAAATATCCATCTTGGTATTAAGTCTAAAACAAAAGGTGATGAGGAAAAAATTGCAACAGGCCTGTCAACCCTTCATGAGGAAGACTCGACATTTATATACAATGTAGATCCTGAGCTTCATCAAACTGTACTTTCTGGTCAAGGGGAATTACATCTTCAGGTTTCAATAGATAGATTAAAACGAAAATTTAATGTAGATGTTGAAACATTCAAGCCAAGGATTCCTTACAGAGAAACCATTCGTGCAAACGGTTCAGCAAAATATCGCCATAAAAAACAAAGCGGTGGAGCCGGTCAGTTTGCGGAGGTATGGATGAAAATTGAATCAAAACCGCGAGGTGAAGGCGTAGAGTTTGCACAATCATTAGTTGGTCAAAATGTTGATCGCGTCTTTGTTCCTTCTGTAGAAAAGGGTGTAAACGCAGCCTGCGTTGAAGGCGTACTAGCTGGTTATAGAGTAGTAGATCTAAAAGTTGATTTTTATGATGGCAAACAGCACCCGGTTGATTCAAAGGATATAGCATTTCAAATGGCTGGTAAGCACGCCTTCAGAGAAGCGTTCATGGCTGCTCAGCCATGTCTTTTAGAACCAGTGCTAAATATTGAAATTAAAGTTCCCGAAGAGTTCATGGGGGATGTTATGGGAGATATTTCTAGTCGTAGAGGTAAGATAATAGGAATGGATTCTGAAGGGACATTTCAAAGAATCAAAGCTCAAGCCCCACAATCTGAAATGTATCAATATTCTACAACGCTTAGGTCATTAACAGGTGGACGAGGCATCCATTCTGAAACCTTTAGTCACTATGAAGAGGTACCCCGCGATATGGAAAACAAGGTGGTTGATGAGGCAAAAGCAGCTAAAGTAGAAGCCGAATAATTTGATGGATCATTTGTGGGCTCCTTGGCGGATGGAATATATTCAACGCGAAAAAGATGACAGCCAAGGATGCGTTTTTTGTATCAAGGCCGAAGATATAGAAAATGATAGAAATAACTTAGTTTTGTATAGAGATGATGACATTTATGTAGTCATGAATCTATACCCTTATACTAATGGACATCTCTTAATTTGCTCCAATCAACATACCGATACCATGAATGACTTTACTCAAACAACATTGACTAAAGTTATGGAGCTTGCCAAACAGATTATGGGAATTCTTGATAATACAATGAGTCCTGATGGATTTAATTTTGGAGCAAATCTTGGTAAGGCTGCTGGAGCCGGCATTGCTGAACATATTCATTTTCATGTTGTTCCGCGTTGGAAAGGGGATACAAATTTCATGCCAGTAATAGGCCAATCTAAAGTGATTATGGATGGTTTATTTGAAACATATGATAATCTAAAACCGCAATTTGATAATATAAAATAAAATGGATTTCTATAGAACTTGGCTTCCCTTCATCTATCTGTATGGTNTAGGTGGAATNGTTTTTATCGTTGGCATGTTTTTAATTCTTAGAACAAAAGCNCTTCGNCTTACCTATCATCGACATAAAAAATGGCTTTGGNTNTTATTGTATGGATTTTTCTTCTGGATGAGTTTNCACGCACTATTTATNTNCTTAGCAATCGGAAGNNAGTAATGGATATTGCNATTGGAACNTCATTAGATCGAATTATAATCATTTGCTATTTTGCTTTAGTGATGGGATTCGGTGCTTATTTTGGCAGATANAGTAAAACTACTACAGATTATTTTTTTGGAGGTAGAAGATTTGCGTGGTGGTTAATATCTATTTCAATTGTTGCGACNGGNGTGGGCTCTCATAGTTTTTTAAAATATTCTACTAAAGCATACCAATACGGACTATCATCTACGATGACCTATATGAACGATTGGTTTTTTGTACCNTTGTTTATGTTTGGNTGGCTTCCAATCATTTATTACATGCGAATAAAATCCATCCCTGAGTATTTTGAGCGTAGATTTAATTCGAAGGCCCGTTATCTTGCTACAATTCTGACGCTGATTTTTATGATAGGGTATATTGCTATTCAATTTTTAACGCTAGCAACTGCGCTGTANAAAATATTTGGCATCCCACTTATGGCAACCGTAGTCCTAATTGCTATCGCTACNACTATCTATATGCATTTTGGTGGNCAAACATCNGTAATCTTTACAGACCTCATTCAGGGATTCATATTAATTTTCGCAGGAATGCTCCTTTTTTATTTAGGTATTCAATTTTTAGGTGACCAAACTCCCTATACCGGTCTACGCGCNTTTTGGATGAATTTATCCCCANTTGAAAAGCTTCCATTGGCCCATTTCAATNGTCCNCCNGANTTTAATTTTGTAGGTATTTTTTGGCAAGANGGNATTGCTGGATCGGTTGGNTTTNTATTTTTAAATCAAGGTTTAATTATGAGGTTCATGGCAGCCAGAAGCGTTAATGATGGGCGNAAAGCTGTGGCATTCAANGCGTTAGTAATTTTACCAATATCNGCCATAGTTGTTTCAAATGCAGGNTGGATAGGCAGAGCAATAACCAATGCANTACCAGGGACNCTNCCNGTAGATATGGCAGCCAATGATGTATTTGTCGCGGTCACAAACNTTGTTTCTTCTCCTGGNGTNTTCGGTTTNATTATTGCAGCTNTATGCGCNGCATTGATGTCAACNGCNGATACACTCGTAAATGCTTCATCTGCAATTATTGTCAANGATATCTANAAACCTCTGTCAAAGAAGAANCATANTGATAGNGAACAGTTAAATTTTGCCAGATGGACATCNCTTGGNGTCAANGTCATTGCGGTTATAATGGTACCTTTCTTCAATTCNTTTGATTCAATTTATGAAGCNAATGGATGGTTTCACTCTACATTTACNCCACCNTTAGCTGTTGGAGTNTTTCTAGGAATCTTTTGGAAAAGATTTACNACNCCAGCGATCATTGCTACATTTGTAGGGGGCTCATTTTTAATGATACTCGGACAGTTCTANCCTGAGTTAATNAGTCCTTTTGCGCATGGAATAGAGCTCAGGCCAGATAAAGGCTATTCNTATATTGGAGCTCTATACAATATTTTTGTGTGTGCAAGCGTTGGTATTATTGTTACGTTATTTACAAAACCGGATTCTGATAAAAAATTAAAAGGACTAACAATTTTTGATGCTNCAAANCTNAAAGAGATNTATAANGGTTCTCAGCCTAATGAAGCATTAGGAAAATCAGTAAAGGTTGGTTGGAAAATGATAGAAAATGATCAAGATACCATGCAATTTTCAAAAAACGATATGAAAAAAATGAAAGCCAACCCTGGTGACTTCTTATATATTCAGGATGCTAGATGGTGGCTCGGTGGATTAAAATCAGCCCATTCAATTTACGGAAAGCCACATAATGAAGATGGTGTGGTGTATATTAATGCATCTCATTTGGATCATGGTCAATTTCTTGAAGGCTTGCAATTAAAAGCAGAGAAAGAAATGTAATTATATTAGCGTCTGCGTAATAAATATTTTAAATTCGCGCCGCTTATTAAATTATTTAATGCAGTCCGGAGTAGCTCAGTTGGTAGAGCGAGTGGCTGTTAACCACCAGGTCGGGGGTTCGAGTCCCTCCTCCGGAGCAATATAAATAACGGCTATCCTTTTNTAGTTTAGCCGTTATTTTCACTGATTTAAATGATGATGTAATCAATAGTTAAGGAATTGACTTAATGATTGATTAATCAATAAGTTTATTCTTGATAATCTTGAGGAAAAATGAATAATCGTGGTGAAGAAAGACGNTNTGAAGATCGTAGAGCGANAAATGATCGTCGCAAGGAAAATATTCCAGTTGCNAATGACCGNCGTTCTGGCATTGATCGTAGANATANNNCNGATCGTAGATCAGGAGACGACAGACGTCAGGATTGAACTTAGTGCTTTCTAAAGTAAATCAATTTACTTCATTAGTCTTGACATTATGGCTGACTGTTTTCACTCAGCTATCAGTTTTACATGTTGGACATGCTCATGACCTTTTGCCAGTTGAGCAAAATATGTGTGATGAGAATTGTGATGATTCTGCACATGATAAAGCTGGAGATTCATGCGACTGGTTTATTGCTAATAGACTCATTGTGCATAGCGGATCTTTCTTAGATCATTCATCTCCACTATATTTAGAATTAACCTCTGAAGTTTTTACTAATTTAGAATTTCATTATTTTGCTATTGAGCACGCAAATTTTTCGACACGTGCCCCACCTACCTATACTATTTAAAAAATAAATAATTCAGCAGTTGATAGCTGACAAAAAAACAAACTTAATTAATAAAATAAAAATAAAATAAGGAGCTATAATGTCAATTATTGATATTAGCACTTCACGCAATTACTTGTACACCCTTTTAGCTGGATTTGTACTTTTATTTGCAGTTAGTTGTGAAGATAAAAACGATGACGATGAAGGTCATACTGATGCGGATGGTTTTGTTCTTGAAACAGAAGATGGTGTACAGGCCTACAAAGAGCTTAAAGGAGTCGTAACTGGATCTATCTCTCTTGGGGTAGGGGACACCTTGCACTATATGGTCCATTTTCTTGATCATGATGGAAAAGAAATTGAACATGAAGAAGACGGTCATGATGACCATGGCCATGATGACCATGGTGANGATGAAGATGGAGTTAGGGTATCGGGCGCTAATGCATCTATAGCCGTTGTTGAGATGGTTGAAGAAGAAGAAGACGGTCACGATGATCATGATCACGGCGATGAGCATGGAGATAAAGTCCTGCAAATTGTTGGCGTTTCAAATGGTACAACCTNCTTCAAGCTTGAGTTGATGCATGGTGATCATGCTGATTACACATCAGCTAACCTTGTGCCTGTAGTTGTCAAATAAACGCAATAATAAACAATGTTCTTGTAGTTGCAAAGTCAATCGTGGGATCATTGTAGTAACTTCGGCTTTGAGCATACTTTTTGCTCAAAGCCGTACTGTTACTGGTTTTGTTTTTGATAAAGAAAAGCAATATCCACTTCAAAGCGTAAATATATTTGTATTTGGGGAAGATATAGGGACTGTATCAAAAGAAGATGGTTCTTTTGAAATTCAAAATATACCCAAAGAGTCTTTTAGTTTATCCTTTGCGCTGATTGGGTATCAAGATACCACAGTTTTAATAAATTCCAATNAGACCAATATTGATTTAGGCCCTATTTATCTTAATATTGAAATTTTGCATTTTAATGAGATATCTGTTGGCGCCCACCCTGAGCTTAAAGGTTCAAAAACCATATCAACCATTTCTCTTTCTGGATCAGAAATGCATGAAAAAATGAAAGGAACGCTGGCGGCTACACTTTCTGATGAAATGGGGGTGGAAGTAGGTTCAATGGGTCAGGCTACAGCAAGACCCGTTCTTAGAGGGTATTCTGGCGATCGTTTCTTGATGACTGANGGTGGTTTAAAATTNGGAGACCTTTCTCAAACCTCTGCAGATCATGCTGTGAGCATAGATATGACAACCGCTCAGAGCATTGAAGTCATAAGAGGTGCTAAATCTTTGATTTATGGCTCGAATGCGATTGCTGGAGTAATTGACATAGATAAAAATTCAATGCCAGAAGTCAAGTTTGACCATTCACATTTTCATGGAATAATTGGGGGAGAGTCTGGAAATAGTAGTGTATTTACCAACGTAGTGTATCACTTACCTTTTAAAAACAATCAATTAAGATTTTCAGTCTTGAATCGTTCTGCTGGAGATCAAATGACTCCGGTGGGTGTTTTGAAGAATACATCCGTGAATAATAATGAATTTTTTACAGGAATTTCAAATTATGGAGATAAAGGTAGAACCAGTGCTTCGGTAGAGTTTTTGTCAATGAATTATGGTATACCAGGAAGTCCGGAAGGCCATATTAGCGGTGTTGACCTTGAAATGAAGAAGATTACACAAAAATTAATTCTACATCGAGATATTCAATTATTTGATAAATATAATATTTTTGATCTTGAACAAAGATTTGTTGGTTACGAGCATAGAGAATTTGAATCCAATGATAATTATGCAGCTGTAAGGTTGAGGCAACAAATATTGTCTGTGCAAGGAAAGCTTTCTGGATTTGGAAGGGCACTAGGTTCTTTGTTTCAATATAGAAAGTTTAGCGCTGGAGGGTTCTACTGGACGCCCAACACTGATGAAATTAATCTAGCCTTATTTTCTTTTAGAGAGATTGATTTAAAAAATTTTACGCTGCAAAATTCGTTTAGATATGAAATGCTCTCAGTGCTTCCCATTGTT
Organism: Fidelibacterota bacterium; assembly: GCA_002712245.1. Lineage (GTDB taxonomy): Bacteria > Fidelibacterota > Marinisomatia > Marinisomatales > TCS55 > TMED108. The sequence continues at coordinate 15,188 of PASZ01000007.1, forward strand.
TCTGAGGTTCTTTTCTCAAACTTTGACAAATCTCAAGTTAAAGATAGAACATTTCATCTGGGCTCGGCGATGCTCACTTTATTGAAAGATTGGAATCATTGGGCACTTTCAACGAGCGCTATGTACACCCAACGCGCTCCCGGTATCGAAGATTTATTTTCTGATGGACCTCATCTGGGCAGCTACTCTTACGAAATTGGTCAACCCAATCTTGATTTAGAATCAACATTAGGATTTGAAATATCTACTAAATATGAGAAAAATAAATTTTCTTCAAGCGTAACTGCGTTCAATAATTACAGCCCTAATTATCATTTATTTTCAAAGATTGGAAATGGATATGTCCCAGGGTCAGATTGGATTGAATGGGGCAGTGGATCTACTGGATGGCTTTACAAATATCGAATGAAGGGTATTGAGGCAAATATATCTGGCTTAGAGTTNGATCTCTCTTACAAAGTGAATAATGCAACCTTTAGCGTTGATTACTCTACGGTGATTGGAGAAGATATTACCGCTTCAATGCCTCTGCCTTATATGCCCGCATCGAAAGCAAGAGGAAGGATTTCATTTAAAGGAAAAAATAATTTATCCTACACATTTCAGGCTGTTAAAGGGTTCGATCAGAAAAGATTGGGTCAATTTGAAGATCAAACAGATGGATATATCTGTATGGACCTTTACGGAAGCTACAGCATAAATAGAAAGAACGGCTCTCATAAGATTATCTTCCAAATTGACAATATTTTTGATCAAATCTATTATAATCATCTTTCTAGAATAAAATCAATCATGCCTGAAACCGGAAGAAGCATAACGCTTCAATATAGATTCTTGTTCTAGTAAGATTACCATTCAAAACCTAAATCTCTAAATGTATTATTAAGTATATTTAGGTATGAAAAAAATCATTTTAATTACACTTTACTGTTTTGCTTTGCAGCTTGTCGCGCAAAGCAAAAAAAATCCTGCGGAAGGAATTTTTATGGACAAAGTTGAAAAAACTGATAAAGAGTGGCAAACATGCCTCACGCCCGCAGAGTACCAAATACTTCGAGAAAAAGGGACTGAACGCGCCTTTACTGGAAAATATAATAATCATAAAGAAGAGGGTGTTTACGTTTGCGCAGGTTGCGATAATCAATTGTTTAGTTCAAAAACGAAGTATGATTCAGGCTCAGGCTGGCCTGCTTTTTATGATGCTCTTGATAAAACAAAAGTAAATACAAAAATGGATTATAGCTTTGGAATGAAGCGTATCGAAGTTACCTGTGGCAAATGCGACTCTCACTTAGGTCATGTATTTGAAGATGGACCGAGACCTACAGGACTAAGATACTGTATAAATTCCTTAGCATTAGATTTTGTATCAAAAAATAACTAACAATTCTAATATTAAGGGACTAAAATGGAATTATTTTATTTTACAGTTGGATGGGTTGTATCACTTGCAGGATTTTATGTGATCCATAAACTTATTATGATGGCCGAAGAGAAAGAGAATTAATTAAAGTTCGATTATTTCAATAATGAAAAAAATAATTATTTACAGTACAGATTGGTGTAGATATTGTGATCTAGCTAAAATGTTTCTAGATAAAAAAGGATGGAAGTATGAAGAAATCAATATTGAAAAACTTGGATGGAATCGTTCAAAATTATTAGAAGTCGGAAAGGCGACAACGGTTCCTCAAATTGTGATTGACGGAGAACCAATCGGTGGTTATGACGACCTAATAAAGCTTTATAGATAATTTTGAAATGAACTTATTATTTAATAGCATCTCAAATATTAAGATAGAAATATGACTGATCAGAACAATCGTTTTTCTAGCAGATTGACGTTCTTGTTAAGTGCCTTAGGTATTGCGGTAGGTACGGGAAATATATGGCGCTTTCCAAGAATTGTAGCATCAAATGCTGGTGAAGATGGCGCAGGCGCTTTCCTTGTTGCCTGGATAACATTTCTCTTTCTGTGGAGTATTCCTTTAATTATTGTTGAGTACGTCATGGGTCGCCAATCACGAATGGGCACCATTGGAGCCTTTGCTAATTTTATGGGAAAGCCATTTGCGTTTCTTGGAGGATTTGTAGGTTTTGTTTCAACCGCTATTGCTTTTTTCTATTCCGTAATTGTAGGATGGAATATTTATTANTTTGGAGTAATTACCTTTACTGATCTACCGCAAACCAATCAGGCATCATTAATGCTATGGAGTTCATTTCAGGATAGTTTATTTCCTATTCTTTTTCATGGTGTAGCGATGACTGTTGGAGGATTGGCTATATANAAAGGAGTATCCTCAATAGAAAAAGTCAACAAGGTGTTAATTCCTGTATTGCTCGGTATTGTCATCCTATCAGTTCTACGAGCCATAAGCTTACCTGGGTCGTTTGAAGGAATTTCATATTTATTTACGCCAGACTGGTCTCAGTTAAAGCGACCGGGTATCTGGGTTGATGCCCTTGCTCAAAATGCTTTTGATACCGGAGCGGGATTTGGACTATTTCTAACATACGCTATTTATATTAAAAAACGTTATGGTGTTGTAAAGAATGCATTTACAACAGCAATTGGAAATAATCTGGTTTCTATGCTAGCCGCAATAATGATCTTCAGTACAGTTTTTTCCATACTTGGCAATGAGATGGGAATGCAACAATCTGANATTTTAGAAATAATGAAAACTTCTGGTCCGGCTGCAACTGGGTTGACATTTATCTGGATGCCATTATTGTTTGCCAAGATGGCTTTTGGAAAGCCTTTAGCAATTNTATTCTTNTTGGGTCTTAGTTTTGCTGGATTTTCATCGTTAATCTCAATGTTAGAATTAGCAGTACGCAACTTGATTGATTTTGGCGTAAAGCGTTCAACTGCAGTAATGTGGATTGTTGGTGCTTCATTTATTTTAGGTATTCCATCTGCGATGAGCTTAGAAATTTTAGGAGACCAGGACTTTGTATGGAGCGTTGGATTAATTATTTCAGGAGTATTAATGGCGATTGCTGCTATCAAGTACGGATTACCCCGCATCATGGATGAAGTCAGCTTAGAGAGTCAAGGCGATTGGCCGTTCCCATCTTGGTGGCCATTCATTGTGAAATATATTGCCCCAATGGTTGGAATTGTTTTAGTAACATGGTGGATGATTGAAAGTCCCAGTTTTTTTGTTACATGCTTAACTCAATGGGGTATTATTTTAATTATATTTTATATGTTAAATGGTTTTATGAATAAAAGATTTACAAATGATCTTAATAATTAACGTAAAAAGATAATGATATGAAAATAATACTGATTTGTCTATCCCTTTTTACTTGGACAATGTCTCAGACTACAAAAAATCAGTTTCAAGAATCGATTGATGATCGCGCTGAGCAATTTGAAACGATCGCTAAATCTATATGGGATTGGGCAGAAATGGGCTACCAGGAAGAGAAAAGTTCATCCCTATTACAACAGACTCTGAAAGAGGAAGGTTTTTCAATGCAAGCTGGAGTAGCGGGTCTTCCAACAGCATTCATTGCAGAATACGGTTCCGGTTCTCCGATTATTGGAATTCTTGCAGAATTCGATGCCTTACCAGGTATATCTCAGCAAGTTGCAACCGTAAGAAAACCAATTCCCAATAAAGATGGTGGTCATGCTTGCGGACATCATTTATTTGGAACAGCATCGACGGCTGCCGCAATCACAATTAAAAATTATCTTAATAAAACTAAAACAAAAGGCACGATTAGGCTCTATGGTACACCCGCAGAAGAAGGTGGATCTGGAAAAGTATACATGGTAAGGTCTGGACTTTTTGATGATGTAGATATTGTTCTTGATTGGCATGCTTCAGACAAGAACGCTGCTAGCCCAGTTACATCAATGGCAAATAGATCTGCAAAATTTAGATTTTATGGTTATTCTGCTCATGCAGCTGGAGCTCCTGAAAAAGCTCGCTCATCATTAGACGCTGTTGAAGCAATGAATTTTATGGTAAATCTAATGCGTGAACACATCCCCGATGGTTCGCGTATTCATTATGTTATTACAAAAGGAGGTAACGCTCCTAATGTTGTACCAGATTTCGCTGAAGTCTTTTATTATGTTAGAGATTTTGATGTAAATATTTTGGAAGATATGTGGTCGCGCTTGATTAATACTGCAGAGGCTGCAGCGTTAGGCACTGGAACTAGAATGGAGTATGAAATCATACATGGTAATCGGCCTGTTCTGCCAAATGAAGTTGCACAAAAAGTAATGTATGATAATTTAGTTCAAGTAGGAGGTGTATCGTACACGCGAGCTGAACAAAAATTTGCAAAAGAAATATANNAAACNCTTATTGATCCAAGTTTGAGTATAAGCTCTGCAAAAACTATCCAACCTTACAAATTTACAAAAGGAAAAGGCTCTACTGATGTTGGCGATGTAAGCTGGAAAACACCTACGGCAAGACTTAGGGTTGCAACATGGGTTCCAGGGACATCAGCTCATACCTGGCAAGCGGTAGCTGCTGGCGGGATGAGTATTGGAATGAAAGGAATGATCAATGCATCCAAGGTTTTGGTTGGTGCAGCTATCGACCTGTACAACGATCCAAAAACTGTCAAAAATGCAAAAAAGGAATTAATTGAAAGAAGAGGACCTGGGTTTAATTATTATTCAATGCTAGGCGACCGAAATCCTCCTCTTGACTACAGAAAATAAATACTTATTTTTCCTCTTATTGCTTAAAATAAAATTAACATGAAAAAAAGAATAACAATTATTGGTTCTGGTTTAGCTGGAATGTCATGTGCGGCATACCTAGCAAAAGAAGGTCATGAGGTACAGGTGATCGAAAAAAATAGGACCTATGGGGGCAGATTACAGACGTATGAAGAAAGTGGGTTTGTTTTTGATTCAGGTCCTAGTTGGTATTGGATGCCAGATCTATTTGAATCTTTTTTTGCAGACTTTCAAAAAAAAACAAGTGACTACTATTCATTAAAGAGACTAGATCCAGGCTATAGGGTTTTTTTTGAAAATGAGGAATATTTTGATGTACCTGAAAATTATGAAAAACTCAAAAACAGTTTCGAAGATATAGAATCTGGATCATCATATGCTCTTGATAAATTTCTAAAAGACGCCGAAAAGAAATATGAAATTGCAGTTAGAAATTTTATTTATAAACCCAGTTTATCCCCTTTAGAATATATACGACTTGACTTAATAAAACACCTTGGTAGGCTAAGTATATTTAAACCGATCAGTAAACATATACGTGAATTTTTTAAAGATAGAAGAATCATTCAAATGCTTGAATTTCCAAGTCTTCTTCTAGGAGCAAAGCCATCTAAAACGCCTGCCCTTTATAGCATAATGAATTATGCAGATATAGCTCTGGGCACCTGGTATCCTAGCGGTGGTATTAGATCGGTTGCTACAGCGATTCATGATGTAGCAATTGAACAGGGTGTAGAATTTATTTTTGATGAACCTATTGAAAGAATACATATAGAAAATGGCAAAGCCATCGAAGTGGTCTCTGATCGAAACAGCTATGATGTTGACATTGTAGTTGCTAATGCAGATTATCAGCACGTTGAAAGCAGATTAATAGAGAAAAAATACCGTAATTATTCAGAATCTTATTGGAATAAGAGAACTATTTCTCCAAGCGCATTATTATTCTACATTGGAATAAATAAAAAAATCAATCTTCCTCATCACTGCTTATTTTTTGATACAAACTTTAAGGAACACGTCAAAGATATATACGATGATCCAAGATGGCCTGAAGCCCCTTTGTTTTACACTTCTTGCACATCAAAATCCGACCCTAATGTAGCACCNGAGAANGGNGAGGCGCTTTTTGTTTTAATTCCAGTTGCACCAGGCCTTAAAGAAAAAACCAAGTCGAGAGAAATATACTTTAATCAAATTATTGATAGGATTGAAAAGGTAACAGGTGAAGAAATAAAAGATCACATTGTAGTAAATAAATCATATGCTCATGAGGAATTTATTTCTGATTATAATTCCTATAAAGGCAATGCCTACGGATTAGCCAATACCCTTTTTCAGACTGCATTTTTAAAGCCTAGAATAAGAAATAATAAAGTTAGAAATTTATATTATACTGGACAATTAACTGTACCAGGACCAGGAATGCCACCGGCGCTTGTTTCAGGAAAAATTGTTGCTGATCAAATTTCAAAGGATTTCCATTGACCAACATTGAACGTTATTTAAAAGCGAGTTTTCATTCTTCAAAAGCTGTAACTGAATCCTTTAGTACTTCATTTACTTTAGGGATTCATTGTCTGGGCAAGAAAATTAGAAATCCAATTTATGGCGTGTATGGTTTTGTACGAGTAGCTGATGAGATTGTAGATACGTTTTTTGATACAAATCAAGCAACTGAGTTAGATGAGTTTGAATCCTCAACTTATTCTGCAATTAAAGAAAAATACAGTCCCAATCTTATTTTGCACTCCTTTCAACATGTTGTCAATTGCTATAATATTGATGAAGAATTAATTCGTGCATTTTTTTCAAGTATGCGGTCTGACCTTACCGAAGCTAAGCATACAAAAAATTCATTAGATCAATATGTATATGGTTCGGCAGAAGTCGTTGGATTGATGTGTTTAAAAATATTTGTTGAAGGCAATCAAGACCTATATGATAAACTTAAGGACTCTGCAAAAAAACTTGGATCAGCATTCCAAAAAGTCAACTTCTTCAGAGATATTCAAGAAGATTTTTTTGAAAAAGGAAGAATCTATTTTCCTGGCTTTGATTTAGATCAAAATTTAAATGATGAGATTAAATCAAATATTGAATTAGAGATAAGCAATGAATTTACTGAAGCACGTAAAGGTATATACCAACTTCCTTCTTCAAGNAGATTTGGAGTATTGTTGGCCTGTAGATATTANGAAAAATTATTTAAAAAGCTTCAAGCNACTCCTGTTGANAAGCTGGNNAANAAAAGGNTTAGAATAAATAATNTTCAAAAAGNAGCTCTTATTCCNTCAACTTATTTTTTATCTTTTCTNAAATNATAAACTAAATACTAAAATCAATATTTATTGCGATAGTTTTGTAAATTCATATATNAAATAAAGAATTTTATTTATTTTTTAAANATAAAAAGGAGATAATAATGGTAAATATGTTATTAGCCTCTGGCCTTCAAAGCGGGGATCTTGTTGGATTCACCTTCTTTCTGGGATCAGTTGCTATGTTTGCAGCTACTGTATTTTTCTTTGTCGAAAGATCATCAGTAAGCGATGAGTGGAAATTATCAATGACCGTTTCTGGTCTAATTACTCTCATTGCAGCCGTTCACTANTACTACATGCGAGATGTNTGGGTTACTTCTTATNCTAGCCCAACAGAATTCAGATATATTGATTGGATCTTAACAGTACCATTAATGTGTGTTGAATTTTACCTATTAACAAAAACTGGATTGAGTAAAATGGTTTCAGCTTCTATCGTTATGCTTGTTGCTGGTTATCTTGGCGAAGCATCGGTTTGTTCAGTTTTTGGTACTCATAGCCCTGCAGTTTGGGGATTGATCAGCGGTTTGGCGTATTTTTATATCGTCAATGAAGTGTACCAGGGNGATGTTGCGAAAGCAGCAAAGAAAGCTGGTAAAAATATTCAAAATGCNAACTCATTACTGTTAAAGTTTGTTGTAATTGGCTGGGGTATTTATCCGCTAGGCTACTTAATTGGAACAGCTGATGGTCAATGGTATTCTTTCTTGGCTGATTTAGTCAACTCANATACACGTGACCTGATTTATAATGTTGGTGATGCTGTAAATAAAATTGGATTTGGTCTAGTTGTTTGGTGCGCTGCNAAAGGAAGCAAGAAATAGTAAATCCGATTTTGTATGAATGATCAACTATCAAAAATTGACCATCTNGCAGTTATTGTAAAAAATATTGATCAGTCTGTAAAATACTATACTGAGAAATTTAACTGNGAAGTGAANTATCAGGACTCAACATGGGCAATGCTAAAGTTTAATAATATCAGTTTAGCATTGGTTACTGAAGATGAGCATCCAAATCATTTTGCGATAGTTGATCATTCCATAGTGAATAACAATAAAATTAAATATCATCGTGATGGCATTGGCTATATCTATGAAAAAGATCCAAATGGCAATTTTATTGAACTATTAGATAGAGAATCATAGAAAGAAATAAACAAAAGATAAATCTCATCTAACCTGCCTGGCGCTATTTTCACTTCCTTTAAGATTGTGATAAATAGCAGTTAATAAAACCCCACTTTATTCCATTTATTTAATATTTTTTTAAATAGAAAAATGTATATTTTAGTGTATTAATTTTTTGAATATTATTTTATATATACTATAAAAAGCTCATAACGCTCAAATAATTCTTGCATCTTTATTTATTTATCATTTAGATTCNTNTAGNANTANTNAANAGAATATTATGTCAAAAGTTAAAATTAATNAAAATAAATCCTATTGTATTGTATCTGCTTTTGCGGATGATATTGTAGATTTTACAGAATCTGTTCAAGCCTTAATCGCCGATGGTTGGAATACCATCGGTGGTATAAGTGCAGCGAATAGTATGCTTTACCAAGCTCTGAGCAAGAAGTGAAAGATAAAAATTTCATTTTATTTGGCTCGAGCGGGGGAATAGGCTCACAACTGGCTGCGGATTTAAATGATTGTAAATCCAAACTCCTTGTTGGTTACCATCATGCAGTCCCTGATTATGGATTTTCAGTTGAAAAATCCGCACCGGTTGATGCCTCATCTTTCGAGTCGGTTATCAATTTTATTGAAGAAGCTAAAGCAATTGCTGGAGAAATTCATGGAGTTGTAAGTTTGCCAGGATCAGTAATTTTAAGACCACCACATTTGATTACTGAAAATGATTTTCAAAAATCTGTCAATGTAAATTTAAAAACTGCTTTCTCAGTTCTTAGGGCTTGTGGTAAGATTCTTGATAATTGCTCTGTAGTTTTTTTATCAACTGCAGTTACAGATATCGGTCTAAATAATCATGAAATGATAGTAGCCGTCAAAGCCGGGATTGAATCTATGGTGAAGTCAGCTTCTGTTACCTATGCTTCAAAATCGCTTCGATTTAATGTTGTAGCTCCCGGACTCGTTGATACNCCTTTGACTGAGAGAATCGTTAATAATCCTAAAGCCCTTGAAATAAGTAAAAAAATGCATGCCCGCGGTCGCATTGGATCTCCTCAGGATATTAGTAGGATGATTTCTTTTTTACTTGACCCTGCNAATGATTGGATAACCGGTCAAACTTTTCGTGTGGATGGCGGTTTATCCTCCACTAAGTCTTAATCATTCATAAAAATCTCCCCATTAAAATATGCCTTATTTGCCAAAGATCATTTAATTGGCGTAAAAAATGGAGAAAACATTGGCCAGATGTGAAGTATTGCAGNAAAAGGTGTAGAAAAAGTAAATAGTGAAANCATCNATCATTTTTCCTAATCAACTTTTTTTCCCAAATCCAATCTTATCTAAGAACCGTAAAGTTTTTATTATTGAGGATCCATTGTTTTTTCAGGATCATGAATATCCCGTAAAATTCCATAAGCAGAAATTACTTTTACACTTTTTAAGTCTTGANTCGTATCAAAATGAATTAGTGAAAAATGGTTATGATGTGATTCGAATAGATCTAAAAAAATTAAAATACCCAAAATTTTACGATGAGTTTTTAAAAGAAAATAAAATTACTGAAGTACATTATGCTGAGCTAAATGATTACACTTTAAACAAAAGATTAAAAATATCTTTAGATAGGCTTAAAATTAAATCTTATAGCTATGATACACCTGGATTTATCAACACAAACGATGAAATAAAGGATTACTTTTTTAATAAAAAAAGATTTTTAATGTCCTCCTTTTATATGAACCAAAGAAAGAAGCTAAACATATTAATAGATGATGAAAATAAACCAGTTGGTGGCAAATGGAGCTTTGATGCTGAAAATAGAAAAAAATTGCCGAAAAAAATCACGATTCCAAAAGTTTTAAATCATGATTATAATGTTTTAAGTTTAAAAAATAACACTGAAAAAATATCTACTCAGTATAATTCAAATTATGGAAATCTAGATTCATTTAATTATCCAATCAACCGATTGCAGGCAAGTAAAGCGCTTTTGAGCTTTTTACAAACAAAAATTATAGAATTTGGAACCTATGAAGATGCAATATCAAAGGAGAATAGATTCATTTTTCATAGCGTTTTAACACCAGCGTTAAATATTGGGCTTATTACACCAAAAGAAATTATTGATACCACTTTAGAATTCTCGAAAGANAATAAAATCCCATTAAACTCTTTAGAAGGATTCATTAGGCAAATAATTGGATGGAGAGAATTTATTAGAGGAATTTATCAATCAAAAGGAACCTATCAGCGTACAAGGAATTTTTGGGGATTTAATAAGGAGATTCCTTCAAATTTTTATAGCGCAACTACAGGCATTGAACCAGTAGATATAACCATAAAGAATGTAGTTAAATATGCGTATGGACATCATATTGAAAGACTGATGATACTTGGAAGTATAATGTGCCTTCTTAATTATAATCCCAATAGTGTCTATAAATGGTTTATGGAGTTATTTATTGACGCCTATGATTGGGTTATGGTTCCCAATGTCTATGGAATGAGCCAATTTGCAGATGGGGGCATTATGTCTACAAAACCCTATATTAATGGTAGCAACTATATCCTAAAGATGAGCAACTATTCTAGAGGTAGCTGGTGCAATAAATGGGATGCGCTTTATTGGAACTTCATTGATGAGCATAGATCTTTTTTCCAAAAAAATCCAAGAATGGCGATGATGGTTAAGTTGTATGATAAAAAGAGCAAAGAGCAAAAAGAATCATACTCCAAAATATTATCTTCATTAGACTTATAAATAGCTCATAACGCTCCTTTTCTATTTGCTTTTATTAATAAAAATAAATAATTTGAACGTATGAAATATTTAAACTCAAGAGAAGTTTCAGGAATATTAGGGATTAACATTTCTACCCTCAAGAGATGGACTGAGAGCGGTAAGCTTGGATGTGAAAAAACTGCGGGCGGGCATCGTAAATTTACTATGCAGCATATTCGCGAATATTATAAATCACACCCCAATCGCAGCAAAGGGGATTTCCTTAGCTTACAATCAAAGGAGCATAAGGCTATCTATGGCCTTATTAATCAGCAAAAATACAAACAGCTATCTACAAAACTTGCAGATGCTAGTCTTGATGCAAATGAATCCACTGTAGATACAATTATTAATGGTCTATACATGAACGGCACTCCAATTGCTGATTTATTTGATTTTGTTGTTGATGTTGCTGGTAATATCGTTGAACAAAAACTAACCAATCAAGAAATTGTACATACTGATGCATATTTATCTAGAAAAATAATTACTCGATCGGTAGATGCNCTAAATAGGGATAAGCCAAATGGNAGTTTTAATGGCAAAAATACCTTATGTATAAACTTTGAAGATAATTTACCAGATATAGGCGTAGTCATGTCTGAGGTTTTAATGCGTCACAATGGTTACAACGTGTTCAATGCTGGTTCCCATGCTGAGCTTGGGGAGCTAGCTGAAATTATTTTAAAAAGAAAGATCGATGTAGTTCTGTTTTACTTATGCAATCTACAATGTTGTAATGCTGTAGTTGAAGATAATATATCCAAAACTATTGATCAAATTCTTGAGAGTATCAAGGTAGCAAAAAAACTAAATATTAAGATACTTTTTGGTGGAGAGGGTTTATTTTTACTTTCAGATATTAAAAGTAAAATAGATAACTCTTTTTTAACCTATAACGATTTATCAAAACTAATCTAAAAGGACTAGATGCCTGATTTTGATACGCGTCGTATCCAAAAATTAAACACCAAAGTATACTCAAAAGGCCCTGTTGTTTATTGGATGCAAAGAGACCGAAGGGCTGAACATAATTGGGCATTGCTCTACGCTCAAAAAAAAGCCCTTCAATTTAAAGTCCCACTAATTGTTTTTTATTCTTTAAATGGAAATTTTATCAAATCAAATATTAGACAGTATGGATTTCTTATAAGAGGACTTGAAGAAACCGCCGCAAAGCTTAGGAAAAATCAAATACCATTTATTGTTTATAAAGGTTCTGTACATAAATCTGTTTCAAAATTTGTTAGAGATAGTAAAGCTGGATTTTTAGTTACAGATTTTTCGCCATTAAAAGTCTATAGGAGCAGAACCTCATCCATTGCTAAAAAGTTGAATATACCTATGCATATTATTGATGCACATAATATAGTTCCAATATGGAGCGCTTCTGATAAACAGGAGTATGCTGCGTACACAATCCGGCCAAAGCTTTTATCTAAACTTGATGATTTTTTGACCCCTATAAAAAAAATTGAACCTCACCCCTATAAATATGTTGGAGTTTCAGATGTTTTTGATTCTGAATTATTAATTAAAAACTTAAAAATTGATTTTTCTGTGGGCGAGTTATCATGGATTAAACCTGGGGAGAAAATGGCTAAAAAGATGCTCAATTCTTTTATTTCTGAGCGGTTTGACAAAAGCGGAGAGTTAAGAAACAATCCAAATAGAAATAAAATTTCTCACCTAAGTCCATATATTCATTTTGGACAAATATCAGCCCAACAAATTGCACTTACGGTTTCAAAAATAGAAGATTGCGATGGAAAAAATTCCTTTCTTGAGCAGCTGATNATTNGAAGAGAGCTNTCAGAAAATTTTTGTTATTATAATAATGAATATGATTCATTTAATGGTTTTCCAGATTGGGCGAAAANNACACTCAGNGAGCACAAACTTGATGAAAGANAGTATATTTATACACCACGGCAGTTTGAGAATGCTGAAACGCATGACGATNTATGGAATGCGGCTCAANTTGAAATGACAGAAAAAGGCAAAATGCATGGNTACTTAAGAATGTATTGGGCTAAAAANATACTAGAATGGAGCCCTGATCCNGAGACTGCGCTTCAAATTGCAATAGACTTAAATGATAAATANGAACTTGATGGTAGNGATCCAAANGGATATACTGGAATCGCTTGGAGTATAGGAGGGGTTCANGATAGGCCATGGTTTGAAAGACCNATCTTCGGTAAAATTAGGTATATGAATTNTAATGGATGCAAAAGAAAATTNAATNTAGACAAATATATTAAAATTAATAACGCTCAAAACGCTCAANTAACGATTTGAATATTACTAATTATGGTTTAATTTATTTCTATGAAAATATATGAATTAAATATTACTCAGCNAATCGATGCCCCTTTGGAAAAAGTTTTTGATTTTTTTTCAAAACCAGAGAATCTTGCTGAAATTACACCAAGTAAGCTTGGTTTTAATATTTTAACGCCATCTCCAATTGTAATGGAGAAAGGAACATTGATTGATTACACAATTAAATTATTTGGTATACCTATTCGGTGGAGAACTTTGATAACAGCGTATAATCCACCAAAAAAATTTGTTGATGAACAGCTCAAAGGTCCCTATTCTTTCTGGCATCATACCCATACTTTTGAGTCTATTGACCAAGGTGTTGAAATGAAAGATATTGTGAGATATTCAATTCCATTTGGAGTATTGGGAAGAATTTTACACTTTCTATGGATTAAAAATGATTTAAAAAAGATTTTTAATCACAGAAAGAAAGTTATTGATAACATTTTAGTTTCTAATTATCAAGAAAAAGATAAAGAAATCAGGGATAGGTAGCAATGAAGGTAGCATTATTTGGAGGAACTGGTTTTGTAGGCTCCTACATTATCGATGAGTTATTGAATCATAAGCACAGTCCAAAGCTTTTAGTTAGGGAAAGTTCTGAAAAAAAATTATTAAAGGCTAGCAAGTGTGAAATCATTGTAGGCGATCTAACCAATAAAGCTGCAATGGCAAAATTGATTAAATCGGCAGATGTAGTAATNTATAGCATCGGTTTAGTTCGAGAATTTCCACATAAGGGAATCACTTTTCAAGAGACGCAATTTGATGGNGTAAAAGACTCTGTTGATCTTGCAAAAGAATACGGNATCAAACGATATATTCTTGTAAGCGCTAATGGAGCAAAACTTGATGGTACTAAGTATCAAAGCACAAAATATCTTGCAGAGGAATATTTAAAACATTCTGATCTAGAATGGACAATCTTTCGCCCCTCATTATGTTTTGGAGACCCCAGGGGAGGNGGTAGGCCTGAATTTTGCTCTCAATTAAAAAAAGATATGTTAAAACTACCGATTCCTTCNCCAAATTTTCATTCTGGGTTATTACCCTTGAATGCAGGGAAATTTGCACTTTCTCCTATTCATATTAAAAATGTTGCCGAGTTTGTTGTAAAATCTATCGAATTGGAAAGCTCCAAAAAGAAAACCTATCTACTTGGTGGCGAAGCTTATTATTGGCCGGATCTTGTAAAAACAATGGCTGCTTCATATGGTAAGAAAAAGTGGATGATTCCTGCGCCAGCCATTGGCGTAAAGATTTTAGCTTTTTTCTTTGAACGATTTGCCTGGTTCCCAATAACAAGGGATCAAGTAACTATGCTTATTGAAAGTAATGTATGTGACTCTAAGGAACATTTTGAATCTTTTGAAATTGAACCAATACCGTACAATACTGAAACATTAAGCTATTTAAATAATTAATGAAATTTTGAATTTAATGAAGCTATCGATTTTCATTTTGATTTCTTTCTTAGCTTATTTTAGCTTTTCTACCCTTTCTGGAAAGTCTATTATAGAGCTAAATATTGGTGATCAAGCCCCCTTGTTCTCNCTAAAGGATCAAGACAAAAGAGTTCATAATTTGTCTGATTATCTNGGGCAGCGCGTAGTGATTTATTATTTTCCTAAAGCAGATACACCTGGATGAACTATTCAAGCTTGCGGGTTCCGCGACATTTATGATAAATATGAAAAATCAAATATAGTGGTATTTGGAATTAGTTATGANTCATCNAGGTCTTTAAGAAAATTTAAGAAAAAATGGAAATTACCTTTTAATTTANTATCTGANTCNAAAAAAGAAGTAGCTGTAAAATATGGTGCAAATAGTTCTNTATGGACTAAAAGAATTACATTTGTAATAGATGAAAAAGGTAAAATTGAAAAAATATATAGAAAAATGAATGTTAACACTCATGCGGAGAAAATATTAAGTGAAATTACTNAAAAGAAATAGTATTGCAATATCAGTCTGGCTNGGAATTGTTTTTTGTCAACAATCTACCAATCAGGTTTNNGGNTTTNTAACCGATAGTACTTCCGGTGAAGCATTGATTGGTGCCAACGTCTTCATTAGGGAGAGCGGCCAAGGAATGGCCACAGATAATAATGGGTATTATGTCCTTTCAAATATTGCAATCCAAGAAGCACAATTNGTGGTCTCTTATGTTGGATATAAACGCTACGAAAAGTCGATAAATTTTAGTGAAATTTCATCACAAAATTATAATATAGCCTTGCAACCTGAATCTATTGAGTTGATGCAAGTTGATGTTACTGCTGAAGAAATTGAAAGATTAAATAAAATTGAACCAAGTAGGGTTAATCTTTCTCCAAGAATATTGAAAGCACAACCTTCACTTGCGGAGCCAGATATTTTTAGAACTATTCAGTCGCTTCCTGGTGTATTAACAACCTCAGAATTTAGTACAGGGCTCGTAATCAGAGGTGGCAATACTGATCAAAATTTAATATTACTAGATGGAATAACTGTTTATAACCCATCTCATCTTGGAGGTTTATTTTCAAACTTCATTGTTGATGCGGTGAAAGATGCTGAGCTGATCAAGGGAGGGTATAACGCAGAATATGGTGGACGCCTATCTGCTGTTCTTGATATAAGAAGTCGCGAAGGAAACAGAAATAAATTTGAAGGAAGTAGTAGTGTCTCGCTATTGTCTGCACAAACTACGCTAGAAGGGCCTTTTTTAAATGGTGCATGGCTGGTTGCAGGTAGAAGAACTTATTTCGATAAGATTCTCCCATTGCTGCCTGTTAGTTTTGATTTACCATACTACTTCTATGATCTACAAGGACATGTTTTTACTGATCTAAACGAAAAGGATAGAATATCGCTTAGCTTCTATAGAGGTGTAGATGATTTAGAATTTAAAGATTTAGATTTAGAGTCAGATTGGGGAAACAAAACACTGAGCTTATCTTATCGTCGTGTTTTTAATGAAAAATTGATTGGAAATTTTCTTGCTGCAAATAGTCAGTTTTATACCCGCTTTGGCCTTGGCGGTGATGCTGGTATTCAAGAATATAATCCTTTATCAGATCAAACACTTTCTGGAGACTTAGCATATTTTCACAATCAAGATTTTAACGTATTTTTTGGTGCACAGGCTAAAAGTCTTAGTATAACATATAATTCAAAATTCAATGATAGAATTCTTTTTGATTCACAAACAAAGCCATTTGAAACTGCATTTTATACAAAAATAAAATGGAAACCTAATCAACGCTTCATCATTGAGCCCGGAGTTAGGCTCATTACTTTTTCTTCTCACAGTGATGGATTATATCCAGATCTGAGGTTAAGTACAAAATTTATCATTGATGAAAGTAGGTTTATTAATTTTGCTATTGGCAACTATCATCAATTTATTTCAACCTTTCAAGATGACTTCACTGCTCAAATTTTAGATAGCTGGTTTGCTATTGATGAAACCGGCGAGCCATCTCGCGCATCTCAAGCTGTATTAGGGTATGAGCAATTTATTGGAAGAGGGTTAAAAGTACAAATCGAGGGGTATTACAAGAAAATTACTGATATGCTAACCTACGAGGAGTCACGAGCAACTACTGATGGAAGTTTTGAAAATAAAAGCTTACTAGATTTACTTACTCCTGCAGATGGATATGCCTATGGCGCTGAATTGTTCATTCAACAATCCACTGGAAAACTTAGNGGATGGGCTGGATATTCCTGGTCTGTAAGTAGAAAACTAATGAATGGTAAAGAGTATTTNACTAACTGGGACCGTTCTCATGTAATAAATGTTTTAGCGAATTATCAAGCCAGTCCAAAATGGGAATATAATTTAAAATTTACATTGCAAAGCGGTCAGGCATTTACTCCTATCAATGGATATTTCCTTCAAAACCTACCTGGNGAANCNCANCAAGNNTNNCGCACAATTCCTGCGACAAGGAACGGNGGAAGGTATCCTTCATTTCATCGATTGGATCTAGGCGCAGTACGCCATTTTGATGTCAAAGGAAGAAAATTTGATGTATTTATGCAGGTTATCAATGCATACAACAGAAAAAATATTTTCACTTATACGTATCCACTAGGTAATACTTTTAATGGGATAGATGATGATAGAGACTGGGATAGGAAAGATCATGATAGTAATGGCAATGGAAGACCTGATAAGGGAGAGCCTAATGTTGATGAAGATGATGAAGGTAGAATACAGCGAAATCCTGTTAGTCTATTTCCAATAATTCCGACTATTGGAATAACCTGGAATTTCTAATGAAAAAAATAAATATATATTCTCTATTTATCTTATTTATGCTTTTTGGAGCATGTGATAATTTTAATGATCCTGAATCNCCNTATCTAGAAAAGTATGTAGTATTTGGAAATATATCTGGAAATATGCCAATGATTGATGACACCATTTATGTTTCCCGCTCTGCTTCGCTTGATGAGAAAATTGATGCCGATCAATTATGGATTAACGATGCTATTGTAACAATAAGCGGTGATGGTAACGAATATCAAGCTTCTTTAGTGCCTGGTCATAGCGGTCGATATCAAACAGATCCATCAGTTATTTTCAAAACAGGTACCCAGTATAAACTTTCAGTTGCAGTTAATGGTAAAGTCTTAACATCTGAAACTACTATTCCTAAATCTCTGAATATTGATCCAAATACTGAAATAAAAAACTATACTTGCGGAGATGGCACTACTTTACCCGTCAAGGTTATAAATGTAGAGAATATAGATAGCGAAGGGAATCCTATAGCTGATAAAGTAGATTCATTGGAATACAATTATGGTGAGTGCTTCACCGGTAGTTTCGCTTCATATCCAATGTTTACTCTTGATTTTGAAACTGATGAATCATCAAAATTAATTCGTACGTTAACCTATGCCCTTGAAACAGATGCGAAAGGTCTTGAACCAGGCACTGACTCTGATTATTATGATTACAATTGGAATGGCAAACGCGATTCAACAAATATCAATTTAATTTATGATACAAGTTTTGTTAATGTTATTTGGAAAGGTCCCTATTTAAGAGATGATAATAACAATCCATCTAGGGCAAATCCTTTTGTTTGGTCAATTGAGCGAGGGCCAATCAGAATGAGTTGGCTATATTTTAACTATTACGGATTACAATTAATTACCGTCCAAGCTACGGATAAAAACTTTTATGATTATTTACAGGGCGACCCACTTGGAAATAATATATATACGCTTCCAGGGTCAAACATAAATGGCGGGTATGGTTTATTCTCTTCCCATACGTATGTTTCATTTTATGTTTATTTAAAAAGAGGCAAGGATTATAGATAGTCTATTTTATTCCTACTCCAAATTTCCATACTAGCGTTCCACCTAAATAAGCTGTAAACAAAACAAGACCTACAAGTATAAATAGAATAAGAAATGCAACCTTATCTATTCGATGGTCATCCATTTTTTTGAAGTACATATTTAACCAAATAACAAAAAATATTATTGTTCCCCAAGTAACAATATTGCCCATTAATTGATGTTTTTCAAGAATCTGAACAATCTCCTGGGAGTAATCTTTGCTTTCCGTTTTTGTAAATTCCCATTGCCCTGTAATTGAAGCAAGTAATGATGATACTCCAGAAAGACCTGTGAGCCAAAGACCAATTACTCTGCATATCCAATTTGGCTTTAATAAGTGTACAGTATGCAATATCAAGGCCCCAACTAGAAAGCCAATTGGAAGATGGACAAAAAAGGGATGGAGGGGCAGGTTCATTGCAAAGAATTAATTTTTGTAATTCTCATAAATTTTGTAGCCCGTAGGGGAATCGAACCCCTGTTGCAGGAATGAAAATCCTGAGTCCTAACCACTAGACGAACGGGCCAACATTAAATATCGAAGGCGAAATTATATGACTTATTGGTTAATGACCAAGAGTTATATCTTAATTTTCAGAAACATCTAATATATCCATGAGCTCTCCATTCTGATGTAGCTCCATAGTTATGTCAGCGCCACCAATAAGTTTACCTTTTACAAATAGCTGTGGAATAGTAGGCCAACCTGATTGTTCAGAAAGCTTTGTTCTGATCAANGGATCAGTTAAAACATTTACATCTTTATATTGGATGCCGTAATGATTAAGTATNTGAACTACTTGATTAGAGAATCCGCACATTGGCATTTCCTTAGTTCCTTTCATATAAAGGATTATAGGGTTCTCATTAATTTCTGATTTTATTTGTTCACTTAAATCCATTTAATAACTTTCATTAATTTTTTTGTTTCCAAGTTTTTGTTGAATACGTTTTTATTTCAAGGGCATGAATTTCATTTGTCATATACGAACCAACTGCCTTATAAACCATTTGGTGCTGTTCGATAAGCGAGAGTCCTTCAAAGCTATCGCTAATAACTATAACACTAAAATGATCGTTTGTACCAGTGGTATCAACTACTTCAACTTTGGAATTCGTAATTCCANTTTGAATTAAATCTTGAACTTTATCGGTATTCATTAATTTTACAAATTGATCTTTATTATTAAAGAAAACAAAATATTTTCAATAATAAAATTTACTATGGTACATTATTTAAATAAATTACTATTCTTAAAATTAAACTTAATGTAAATAATGAAAATATATTCCTGGAATGTAAATGGAGTGCGTGCAATCGAAAAGAAAGGTTTCCTTGATTGGATTGAAGAAGTTCAACCTGATATTGTTTGCATTCAAGAAACAAAAGCTAAAATAGATCAATTAGGATCTTCTCTGATCAAAGATCATGGGTATTATACATATTGGCACTCAGCTGAACGACCAGGCTATAGTGGAGTAGCTACATTTTCAAAAAAGGAACCTTACTTCATTCAAGAAGGATTAGGAATAGAGCGCTTTGATAATGAAGGTAGAGTATTAATTACAGAGCATGAAAACTTTTTATTATATAACATCTATTTTCCCAATGGTCAAAAAGATGAAATTAGATTAAAATACAAAATGGACTTCTATGATGCGCTTTTACCTATTATTAATGATCAGGTGGAAAATGGTTCCAATGTAGTTGTAACTGGAGACTGGAATACCGCTCATTACCCGATTGATCTTGCGCGACCTAAAGAAAACATTAATACTTCTGGGTTTATGCCAATAGAAAGAGAAAAACTTGATGAATACGTTGCATCTGGCTGGGTAGATACTTTTCGACATTTTCATACCGAGCCTGAAAGATATACTTGGTGGACCTATCGGTTTGGNGCNCGACAAAGAAATGTTGGATGGCGTATTGATTATTTCTTTGTGAATGAATCTTTTATCTCAAAGATCGAAGACGCTGAAATACATGACGATGTAATGGGCTCAGATCATTGCCCTGTATCAATTACAATTCAAGATGATGGATTTTAATTTTATTATAATAAAATTTTATATTGAATTAAAAAGCTTACCGATAATTTGATCAATATTAATTTTTTCTTTTGGCTTTCTAAGGCTGCAGGTAATTGTTGGNAGATATTCTGTTTTGCCAAGATTTTTAGTTTCAATAAATTTAAAATCTTGTATTGAAAAACCNGCCCTTTCTATTTCATTAATATATTGNTTAATTAGGTCTTTTTCACCAATCCCTGGAATGGTAATTAATANCCCTTCATCTGACAAAACTTTTNTTAAATGATTAAAGGTCTTTGAATAATCCTTCGAGTAGTAAATACTTTGAGTATCCACTATACAGTCAAAGTATTTTTCAGGGTAGTTTATACTATTCATATCCCCTATAATAAAATCAACATTATTAAGATTTAATTTCTTCTTCATAGTATTTGCTTTTTTAACTGATTCTAAAGAAAAATCAATTCCAATAAATGATGACTCGGGGAATTTTAATGCATAATAGGTAGTTAAATAGCCAGTACTACAACCAATATCTAAAATTTTTTTTAAACCNCGTAAATTTTTTACAATAAAATTACTACTAGATTCGTANGAACCATATCTCTCNGATAGTATTAAGGATTGTANTATTTCTGATTTACCAACAGCGCTATAAAATTTTAAATTATCCTTGAAGTCTGATGATGGGTCAGCTTTTTGACGTTGATTAAGAAATTTTATTTCTCTCTTAGTTGGTTTNGGCCAATTTGNATAGGCAAAATTTTCAATTTCATCAAAACTTTTAAAATGAAAAATATTAAATAATTTTAGATGTTCTTCAAGGATCACTTCGTAAAAATATATTATTTTTTGATAATTAATTAATCGGCTAAGCTATTTATATCATCTCTAATTAGAATTAGAATAGCAGATTGCGGAACAATAAGGTAATCATCATTTTCTATTTTTATTTCAATTGAAGCTTTATTTAAAAAAAGGGCAATNTCTCCAACATCTGCTTGAGTAGGTATATATTTTACATTNGAANTNTCATTGCNTGACCANGGTTCATCAATATTTTCNTCAGGNTTTCCNAGNGGNATNCCAGGNCCTATNTCTACAATTACCCCGCTTAGAATTTCTTGTTTTTCAATCACACTNGGAGGTAGNTATAAACCNGCNTTNGATTTTTGCTCTCCTTTNTCCGGCTTGATAAGTACGCGATCACCTACAACAAGTATTTGTTTATTTTTGCTACGCATCANTGAAATTANTNAATATTANCCTCTTAGTTCAAGTTAGAGAAATTCTTGAAAATTGANTATTTAAAANCGAAATTCAAATCATGGAACTAAAAATAAAGTTNGTACGTACTCCTCGGGAGCAAAAAAATGTTCTTGATATAAGAAGAAGTGTATTTATTGATGANCAGCAGATCCCNGTNGAAATTGAAATAGATGCATTNGAAGAAAGCGCTANTTATGTTATTGCNTATTTTGNTGAAGAGGCAGTTGGTACTGCNAGATGGAGAGAAATTGGNAATNCTGTAAAACTTGAAAGGTTTGCAGTATTNAAAAATTATAGAAATAAAGGTATTGGTNGAAAATTAACAATGTTTATTATTGATAGAATTCCTCAAGGAAAAATTATTTTTCTCAATAGTCANGAGTCTGCTATTGGATTCTACTCAAAATTAGGATTTANATCAAANGGNCCTNTGTTTAAAGAGGCNAATATTTTGCATCAAAAAATGATTTTTCNAAGAAAATCATCGATGAAACCTTAGATTTTCTTTCAATATTTTCTCTTATATTCCATTTTGATACTAAGCTATAAATATCAAAGATAATCTAATGTCTAAATCAATATATAAACGCATGGGTCANCTAATGATAGCTTACTGGCCCTATATTCTANTNTCTTCANTATCAGCNNTAGTTTTTGTTTTGCTAAATAGTATCTCTATTTGNCTCACGGCAACTTTAATCAATAATATATTATTAGANTTCGATTCAATACTTAAGTCNCAAGCAGANTGGGCANNTAAAGANAGGTTAACTCCAAATGAAGCTCTAAAATATTGGACAAACCTTGCAATATTAAGAGAAACNCCATTGGCTTCNCTTAAAGTATTGTGCATCACAATATTAGGNGTTTTTTTTGTAAAGAATATTTTTCTGTATTTAAAAAATATACTCCTTTATATAGTGCAATTAAATATTGTTAAAGATATTAGAGATCGNCTNTANANNCATATTCANNGATTATCTTTAGGGTATTTTCATAANGAGCAGAGCGGNTCGATAAGNTCTGTAATTATTAATGACGTAGAGCAATTNCAAGGAGCGCTTGGNATAGCNTTTCAAAAATTATTTGTTGAACCTATCAATATCTTAACCTTTGCCACTTTATTATTTATCATTAGTTGGAAATTAGCATTGATTGCAATCATAATTATTCCTCTCGCAGGTATTGCTGTCATCACGATTGGAAAAAGTATTCGAAGNAAATCAAGACGAACTCAAAAAAAGATTGCTGAAATTATGCAAATACTGAGNGAAACATTGAGTTCNATCAGAATAGTTAAAGCCTTTGTAAATGAAAAAGAAGAAATCAAAAAGTTCTCTAAAGAAACAACAAATTATCTAACGCTTCATCTTAAGCGGGCAAGATTAGATTTAATTGCAGCACCCATTACAGAAAGCTTTGGAGTGATTATAGGCGTTATACTTTTATTATATGGTGGGAATGAAGTTATCTTGCAAAGAGGNCTTATTGCTGAAGATTTCATTCGCTTCATTTTGATATTGTTTTCCATTTTAGGGCCAATTAAACAATTAAGTAATGTTAATTTAAGAATTCAANCTGGAGCTGCTTCTGCTGAGCGTATTTTTAATTTATTAGATACTGAACCNCAGATTNTTGAAGCAAAAGANCCTATANACCTAGGACGCTTTAAAGATTCCNTAGAGTTCAAAGATGTACACTTTCAATATATTAAGGGGAGTGGTCCTGTTTTAGATAAGGTTAGTTTTAGAATTAACAAAGGTGAAGTTGTTGCTCTTGTTGGCCCCAGCGGTGCCGGAAAATCAACAATTGCAGATTTAATTCCAAGATTCTATGATGTGAGCTCAGGGGCCGTGCTGTTGGATGGAAATAATATTAAAGATACTTCTCTAAATTCTTTACGCAATAATATGGGAATTGTAACACAGGAAGTAATTTTATTTAATGATACAATTAGAAATAATATAGCTTATGCACAACCNGATCAAACTGATAATGCAATTAGAGAAGCAGCTAAAGCGGCAAACGCGTTAGAATTTATTGATAAAACAGCAGATGGNTTTGATACTGTAGTNGGCGAAAGAGGTGTNANGTTATCTGGCGGTCAGAAACAAAGAATTGCTATAGCTAGAGCCTTATTAAAAAATCCTTCNATATTAATACTTGATGAGGCTACNTCNGCNCTTGATACAGAATCGGAAAAGAAAGTCCAAAAAGCTATTGAATCATTAATGAAAGATAGAACGGCACTTGTCATAGCGCATCGGTTATCTACCGTTCAAAATGCAGATAAGATTATTGTTATTGATAAAGGAAATATTGTTGAGGTTGGATCGCATCAAGNCNTATATGAAAAAAATGGGCTCTACAGACGCTTATATGATATTCAATTTGATTAATAGAAGATGAAAAAATTAAACATTTTTTTTAGCAATTCAATTTCAACACATAAATGGGGCGGTGGTGAAAAATGGATGGTTACAGCAGCAAGAGGGCTAAAAGCAAGAGGGCATAATGTTATTATTTCTGGTAAAGCTAATTCTGAATTTTTAAAAAGAGCACAAAAATCTGGACTAGATATTTTTCCTTTAAATATTTATGCTGACTATAATCCCTTTAAAATTTGGTATACCAAAAAAATACTCAAAGAAAAGTCAATTGATGTAATTGTTCTTAATCTAAATAAAGATATTCGCGTAGCTGGNATAGCTGCCAGGTGGGCANNGGTTCCTGTTATCATTGCTAGAAATGGGATTCAATTATTTTCAGATAAATGGAAATATAAAAAGACCATTGAAATAGTAGATGGTATAATAACTAATTCAAAATCTATTCAAAAAGCTTACAATGAATTTCCATGGATGAATAAGAAAAAAACCACNGTGATATATAATGGCCTAGAATTAAGCAATTCANTNNATAAATANGATATTAGAAAAAAATGGAACATTGAAAAAGATAGTTTGGTATTTGTTGCGGCTGGGAGATTAACTCCGCAGAAAGGNTTTGATCTGTTNATTGATGCAGTTAGCAAATTAAATAGCACAACAAAACCATTTCATATACTTATNGCTGGAACNGGNAAGGATCNNAATCAATTAATAAACCAAATTGAGAAAAATAATTTAAAAAGTAAAGTTAAGCTTATTGGTTTTCAAGAGGATATTGATTCGATATTTTTATCTGCAGATTATGTTATTATGCCATCTAGGCAAGAGGGAATGCCTAACGTTGTTATGGAAAGTATGGCATTAGGACGCCCCGTACTTGCTGCTAANGTGAATGGAGTCCCTGAGCTTATGGANCACCTAAANACTGGATATATTTTTGAACCTTTTAATGTTGATGCTATATCTAAAGCCATTCAATTTGCTATTGAAAATCATGGCTCAGAGCAAATTTCAGAATGGGGAGTATTAGCAAAAAAACATATAGCTACTAATTTTACCNTTGATCGCATGATAGATAAATTAGAGGATTACTTTTANNATCAACANAGCNTAANCAATCGCTCATAGNNANTTNNNATGTTTCCAGATTTNTTGATTATTGACTTTGATAGCACATTTATTTCNAAAGAGTCTCTTGATGAATTAGCNTANTATACTCTTACAAAAGANCNAAGNAGATATATCTGTAATNGAAAAGATNNAAAAAATCACAGATGNTGGNATGAANGGTNAAATTACTTTNCATGAATCTATTGATTCTAGACTCCACCTTATNAAGGCAAATAAAAGTGATGTTATTGAAGTTTCAAATAGACTAAAAGATTANATCACCCCTTCTTTTTTAAGAAATAANGATTTTATTCATGAGCATAATAAAAAAATATACTTTATATCGGGCGGTTTTCGNGAAATGTTATTACCTGTTTTGAATAATTTTGGAATTAGTAATAATCATATTTTTGGAAATGAATTCACCTATGATAGTGATAATAATATTGTAGGATTTGAAAAAAATAATCCCCTNACNGATGTTANNGGAAAAGCTAAAATANTTNAATCANTATGCTTNAATGGNGAAATACATGNAATTGGNGATGGATANAATGATTACAAATTAAAAGCTGTTGGAGCGGCTTCTAAATTTTTTGCNTTTACAGAAAATNTNAANAGAGNAAATGTATGTNCTNNAGCAGATATNGTTTTANCATCNTTTGATGANTACATTNAAATTTTCGATGATTAGAACAATTGTATAATTTTTTTTATAAATTANANNAATCATTTTTCTATTTTTACCTAGATCATAATGCTACAAGAAACNNTATCTAAAAAAATNCCNNCNTGGCAAGAAGATTTGAAAAAAATCTTGGAN
Organism: Fidelibacterota bacterium; assembly: GCA_002712245.1. Lineage (GTDB taxonomy): Bacteria > Fidelibacterota > Marinisomatia > Marinisomatales > TCS55 > TMED108. The sequence continues at coordinate 41,456 of PASZ01000007.1, forward strand.
GAGANCGGNACTAAAGTAATNAGNGAGGTNACTNTAGCNCAAGCNGCTAAAGGGATGCGTGGNGTCAAGAGCATGATTTGTGATACTTCNGCNGTATCNGCAGATNAAGGGTTNATAATTCGCGNTCANCCAATTTTANAAATTATAGATAAACTACCNGAGGAGGTTTTTTATTTATTATTGACGGGTGATTTGCCAGATCAATTACAGCTATCTGATCTTCAAAATCAATTAAGAGTGCACCAAAATGTGCCTGATTATGTATGGAGAGTTTTAGATGCTATGCCTGAAAATTCACACCCCATGACAATGTTGTCCGTAGCTATACAAACAATGAGGGTTGAAAGTCTATTTGTTGAAAAATTTAACAAAGGCACCACTAAAAATGAATACTGGAAATGGATCTTAGATGATGGAATAAAATTAATAGGCGCCTTACCATCTATAGCTGCATTTATATACCGTAAGATAACAAAAAACAATGATCGAATTGATCCAGATAATAATTTAGACTGGGCTGGTAATTATGCTTATATGTTAGGCATTAATGAAAGTGATGACTTTAAAAAGCTTATGCGCCTTTATCTGATGCTTCATTCTGATCATGAAGGTGGCAACGTTAGCGCATTTAGCTCGCTTACCGTAGCATCATCCTTATCATCACCATTCCTTGCAATTGGAGCAGGTTTAAATGGTCTCGCTGGACCGCTACATGGTTTAGCAAATCAAGAATGTTTAAAGTTCGTTCTACAAATACATGATCATTTTAATGGAGCACCGAACAATAAAGATTTAGAAAAGTTTTGCTGGGATCGGCTAAATAATGGACGCGTCATTCCTGGCTATGGACACGCAGTTTTAAGGTGCCCTGACCCAAGATTTACAGCTTTTATGAAATTTGGACAAGAGCATATTCATGATGATGATGTATTTAAAATAGTTGAAGCTCTATTTGAAGTTGTGCCACCTGTTCTTAAAGAACACGGGAAAGCAAAGAATCCTTGGCCAAATGTAGATGCAGCTTCTGGCTCTTTACTGTATTATTATGGATTGAAAGAATTTAATTATTATACAGTGCTATTTAGTTTATCTAGAGTAATGGGTATGGTTTCTCAAATTGTAATTAATAGAGCTTTACGTATGCCAATTACAAGGCCTAAGTCGGTGACAACAGATTGGCTAAAGAATAATATATAATTTTTGTCTTTTCTAAAACCATTCTTAAATAATTTTATTCTAATACTGCAAAATCAAATAAAATGGACCTTAGTAATTTTTACTAATTTTTTCTTTTTTTATGCCTGCTCATCTCACCCAGTAATCAATCCACATTTACCAGAATCTGGTAAAGTAAAAAGAGGCTATGCGTTATCTGTTGAAAATATTGCTCCTTATTTGTGGTATAGAGTTGGGCTTTCCGAAAAATCTGAAGTAGGGGTTCGCCTTGGTCTTCCGGTCTATGGATCGGGAATAGACTATAGTCGCGTTCTTTATAAAAAAAATAATAAATGGGATTTACTTAATCTTGCTTGGTCAGTTAATCCCAATTATAATCTAGATGCGACGTACTACAAATTTAAAACAAAAAAAACAGAAACTAATTTTCTTAAATCTAGATGGCTTGGCTTAAGAATGATGTCTATCCAAAAAGGAATTACGGGACATACTAGCAATCGGTTTGGGTTGTTATTCGGTTTTCAATCAAATCCAAGATGGGGTCTAGAGTTTGGCTACTTCCATGATGCAACAGCACTGCCAATTACTGAGATATTCAATCCAAAATGGGATCCACTATCCGAAAATAATATTGATAGATTCTCAAAGAAGCCAATTAAAGATAATAATTCAGGATTTCCTTCTGAATTTTCAAGATTAACCGGTTTATCATTTAGTATATTTTTTGATTTAGATGCCCCTAAAAAAAATAATTTAATAAATGCTTTCAAAAAAAATTAAAGAATATCTAGATAGATGTGTGGCTTCAAATTTCACAGGTAAATCAAGTGAGCATCCTATTATTGCACTTAACGCAATAAAAAATATCATTGGAGATAATCAGATTGAACCTTCCAATAAGCTCATAGAATTATTAAAAAATAAAGCTCATCAATTTCCAGCTCGCGAAGATGATCAAAACATTTTAAATGAAGTAGCTAAAGATGGGTTGGGATTGACAATTTTTGTTTCTGACCTAGAGGATGCTTGCCAAACAGGAATTCCTGATGAAATTGAAAGACAAGCCGCAAGGCTACAGTGGGTCAGTGATAATGGCCTAGGGGGATTAGAGGCACTTGTTGAGGTTGCTTTGCAAGATTTTGAAATACTTGGTACGTTTGCATTTCATTTATTACGATCTAATTTTTTTAATCGAGATATAAAAAATACGTGGCCATATACCCGTTGTTTATTAAAAGAGATATGCAAGAAACCTTTGCCTGAGCCGCATGAGCAGAATGTGATAGAATGCAATTTATTTAAATCAGAAAATAAACTCAAAATAATTGATTTGTGTTCCGCCCATCGATTATGGAATGGTGATTATGTTAGATCTATTGGGTATAAAAGAGAAATTTCACATTGGGTTAATGATCAAGAAGAAAAAGAATACATAGAAGATAATAAAAAAGTAAGTAAAGACCTTCAAGCGTATTATAAAAACGGAGGAAATTTCTTTATAGAAATTGCTGAGGAGTTAATTGACAATGATGAAGACCTAATCTTTTTAGAGTCACTTAGATATTTAATTAAATGCAGGGAAGACTATCTTCCATACACATCATATCAAATTTCACAATTATTAAAAAAGAGATAATCATTTGGATGAAATAAAAACAATAGATATTCTTTTTGAAAGAGGAAAAATTGAATATCAAAAAGGAAACTTCTTTGATGCGCATGAGATCTGGGAAGATCTTTGGTCGGATTATTATTTAAAAGATAGAAAGTTTATCCAAGGCCTAATTCAATTATCCGTTAGTTTTGTCCATCTAAAAAATAGTAATATGAAAGGAGCAAAAAGTCTCTTAAAAAAATCTCAAGGGAAATTTATGGAATTTGAAGGCGTTCATAGATCAATCAATATTGATAGATTGAAAAAAGATTTAGTTGAGCTAGAAAGCGAATATGAGCTGATTGAAAATATTGAAAATTTTAACTGGTCTTTGGTTCCAGAATTGTAAAATAATGAACACTGTTGCTTTATATATTAAAGATTTTCAGAAAGGAACAATAGTTTCTGATAGACTCATTGCAATGGATTTAAGTGTTGAATTTATTGATAAGCATAATTTATTCTCAAATAATTATCTTTTAGCAATTATTGATTTAGATGATGAAGAATTTGGACGAATAGAATTTATAAAAGATTTAAAATTTAACGTAAATTTCTTTATCATTGGCTATATGGAAAAAGTAATTAAAGATGCACACAATTCTTTCAAATCTTCAGGTTGCGACCTAATTGTATCCAAAGCATCTTTACTCAAAAATATTGATAGCCTAGTAACTGAAATACTTAATCAGAAACATAAGACCTAGAATGATATTTTTTTACACTCATTGGTTGCCAATAGGTCATCAATAATTCTTGATGGGTTTTTCTGATACACTTGGTAAATTTGAATAATTAATTTTTATATAATTTTTCAAAATGAGTAATCCTTTTTTAACTAAAATTTTTTATTTCAATGCAGCTCACCAATATGGACATAAAGATTGGTCCAGTAAAAAGAACTGGGATGTCTTTGGTCCTGACTCAAAAATTCATGGGCACAATTACACACTTGAGGTTATGGTTACAGGGCCTATCAATGAAGAGACAGGATTCATTATTGATCTTGGCGATTTAAAAAAAATTGTAAAAACTCATGTAATAGATATTCTTGATCATTCTCAATTTGATGTTGAGGTTAGCTGGTTTAAGAATAGACAGCCAAGCTCAGAAAATTTAGTAAAATATATTTGGCATCAAATTGAGCCCAGATTAAAAAATGCAAAGCTGTACCGCATAAGGTTGCACGAAACGCCAACTATTTTTACTGATTATTATGGAAAATGATCAAAAGATAAAAGAACACTTTTACCATATTCTATCTGCTGTATTTATTGCATCATTAGTGACTTGTAACCTTATTGCAAATAAATTTGTAACCGTAGACCTGGGTTTTAAAGTATTTGTAGTATCCGCCGGCATTTTACCTTACCCAATTACTTTTCTAGTTACTGATTTAATTTCAGAGCTTTATGGACAGCAAAAAGCGAATAGGGCAGTTGCCTCAGGGTTTATAGCTTCCATTTTTGTTCTGATCTTCCTATGGCTAGGAGGTATTTTCACCGCAATTCCAGATTCAGTTGTAAGTGATCAAACCTATAATGCGGTATTTAGAAATGCCTGGAGAATCATTGCAGCTTCAATGGTTGCCTATCTAATTGCTCAATTCATTGATGTTAGAATATTTCATTTTTGGAAAAAATTAACCAATGGTAAGCATTTGTGGCTTAGAAATAATGGTTCAACAATTGCCTCGCAGCTTGTTGATACCACTCTTGTTATTTGTATACTTTTTATTGGTGTTTGGGATTCTAAACAGATTTTAAATGGCATTATTGATGGATGGCTATTTAAAATGCTCATAGCTTTGATAGATACTCCAATCATTTACGGTGTGATATATTTATTAAAAAATAAAATACCCATCCATCAAGAATGAAAACATTAATTATTGCAGTTTCAATGTGGATTTACAGAAAAGTAAAAAATTATTATAAAGGGAAAGAATGAAAGATAAAATTGATGATATATCAAAAATAACTAAAGAATTAATTTCATCGATTGGCGAAGATCTTAATCGTGAAGGTTTAGAAAAAACACCGCTGCGAGTTGCTAAGGCTTGGGATTATTTTACCCAAGGATATTCAGCCAATATAGATGAAATTATCAATGGAGCTATTTTTGATGAAGAATGTAATGACATGGTTGTGGTTAGAGATATAGAGTTCTTTTCAATGTGTGAACATCACATGATCCCTTTTTTTGGTAAAGCGCACGTAGGATATATTCCCAATGGAAAAGTTATAGGTCTATCAAAAATCCCAAGAATTATTGATATGTTTTCAAGGAGATTGCAAGTTCAAGAAAGATTAACGCATCAGGTAGCAGATACAATAAAAGATAGTTTGGACCCTATAGGAGTTGCTGTAGTTATGGAAGGAAGGCATTTATGTATGCAGATGCGCGGTGTTGCAAAACAAAATAGCTTTGCTACAACTTCTGCAATGCTTGGACAATTTAGAAAGTCTAGAGAAACCAGAGCGGAATTTTTGAGTTTTATAGGTAAATGAATCAAAAAATTAATATAGTAGATTTAGGGAGAATTGATTACCAAACTGCTTGGGATTTTCAAAAAGAATTTCATAAAAAAGTTCAACTTGGGAAAGAGACCGACACTCTTTTTTTGCTTGAACATGACCCCGTATACACCCTTGGAAAAAATGCCAATAAAAATAATCTTCTTAAAAAGCCAAATTCAGAGGTTAAGGTTTTCAATGTTGAAAGAGGGGGCGATATTACATATCATGGCCCTGGGCAGCTTGTTGGTTATCCAATTTTAGATTTACATCGTTACCAAAAAAATATCTCATGGTTCATGAGAGCTTTAGAGGAAATATTAATTAAAACACTTTCTACATTTGGCATTATGGCGAACCAACGAGATGGATTAACAGGCGTTTGGGTTGGAGATGAAAAAATAGGTGCACAAGGTGTCAGAATATCTCGCTGGGTTACGATGCATGGCTTTTCATTAAATGTCAATACAGACCTAACTTATTTTGATAGTATTGTACCCTGTGGAATAACCAATTGCGGCATTACTTCAATGAAAAAAATAATTGGAGATTCTCAAAATATGAATTTAGTAAAAAAGAGAATTGTGAATGCTTTTCACAATACCCTTATTTCGTCTACTAATAAAATGGAAGCGGTATAATGCCCAAACTCCAAGGATTCAATAAAAAAAATCTTCTAGAAATTTACCACAATATGGTTTTAGCAAGAAATCTTGATGAAAAACAGATGACTTTGTTAAAACAAGGTAAAGCCTTTTTTCATATTGGTTGCTCTGGACATGAAGCCGCTCAATTAGCAGCAGCAAATAATATGATTTCTGCAAAAGATTGGGCTTATCCTTACTATCGTGATGCAGCGCTGTGCCTTGGGTTGGGCATGACAGGTAGGGAGCAGCTTTTATCATTTCTTGCTAAAGATTCTGATCCAAGTTCAGGTGGAAGACAAATGCCTCAACATTATGGCCATAGAGATTTGCGGATTGTTAGCCAATCCAGCCCAACAGGTACTCAATTTCTTCAAGCAGTTGGATGTGCAATGTCTAGAAGCTGGGAAAAGAATAATGAAATTGTATATGTTTCATCAGGAGAAGGAAGTACAAGTGAAGGAGAATTTCATGAAGCATTAAATTGGGCGAGTCGTGAAAAGCTGCCAATTATTTTTCATATTCAAGATAATGAATACGCTATTAGCGTTCACATATCTGAACAAACATCTGGTAGCTCGGTCTTTGATATGGTTTCAGGATATAAAAATTTATCAAAGTATGA
>PASZ01000008.1 GCA_002712245.1 Fidelibacterota bacterium
TGTATGCAAATATGACGATATACAAAGATGGATTTGCTTTAGTTAAACAACCTGTCCTTTGGCAAGAGCTTGAATCTGACCAAAATATCATTATTTGGGATATACTACCAATCGGCGTCATTAAGGACTCACCATTTTTGACTTTAGAGAACGCAAATGTTTTGATTCAAAGTTTCAACCAAGATGTTTTTCGATTTTCTGATCGTCTATATAATTACCTTGGAACAAAAGTTGATGTTAAACTAACAAATGAGAATGATATGAGTGGAACTCTGGTTGAGATAACAGATGAAACATTAACTTTACAGCGACGAAGATCTATGATTTCATTTAATAGAGATAGGGTAGATTATATCAATGTGCCAGGTATGATGGAAAATGTCCAATTTAAACCTACTTTGAAATGGGCGATTAAAACAGATATAGAAACTGATACAATTGCAGGAAATTTAACTTATCTTTCATCAGGGTTTGATTGGAACGCAAATTACAGATTTATTGTAGAAGCCGAGGGCGATGATGCTCAATTCATAGCAGAGGCTTCAGTTGTCAATAATAGTAATATAAATTTTGATAATATGGTTTTAAGCCTTGTTGAAGGTGAGCTTAAAATGGATAATCAACAAAAAATCGAACCCCGCATCATGGCTGAAAAATCATCTCCTGATGTTTCCCAGTTAGGAGATTATCATATTTACAATATTGATTCTGATATGAGCTTGATAAGCAAAGAAACCCTCATTACTCGATTGTATCCTGAAAGAAAAGTATCATTCAAAAAAACGTATTTTTTTGAAAATGATGAACGATCTCAAAAAGAGGAGCCACTCTCTGTTGAATATGCAATTCCTAATACAGAAGATAATAATTTGGGACTACCACTCCCTCAAGGGAAAATCCAACTTTATCAATTATTAGAAAATGGTAGCGTTGAGTTTATTGGTCAGGATAAAATTATGCAAATCCCTAGAAATGAAACTGCAATTGTTTCTTCAGGCAAAGCATTTGATGTTACTGGAAAACGAAAAGTCCTCAATTATGATCGACAACGCAAAAGCGAAGAGGCATCAATTAGTTTAGTTATTTCAAATACATTAAACAAATCTGTTGATGTTCGACTCATTGAGCATATCTATGGAGATTGGGTAGTACGCAATGCTTCATCAAACTATCGAAAAATTGATGCATCAACTATTTATTTCACTCTTTCAATTCCATCGGAAAGTTCTCGCACAGTAACTTACACCTATCGCAAGGAATGGAAATAGATTTGCTGTGCCTGAAAAGGCTTTAAATCTCTTAGATCCCTTAAATTCATTAAAAGGTATAGGGCCATCTAGAAACGATACCTTGATTCAAGCTGGAATAAGCACTATTCAGGATCTTATAAATTACTATCCTAGAAAATATTTAGATCGTACAAATATTATTCCAATTGGTAGTGTAAAAAATAATTCACAGGTCAATATTGTTGGTAAGATAGAAGCAGCTGGGCTTGTCAAAGGTAGAAAGCGGCAATTTTTTAAAGCAATTCTATCTGACAAAAGCGGAATGATTACTCTTACATGGTTCAATGGCGCAAGATATATAAATAAATTAATTAAAACTGGGGACCGTCTAGCTGTAAGCGGTAAAGTTGAATTTTATAATAAGCTACAGATTGTTCATCCAGAATATGATCAACTTAATACTAAAGAGGATCCACTAAATTCTGGTATTATCATGTCGCTTTACCCAATTCCTGGTGTTTTAAGAAAAAACCGTATAGATAGTTTATTTTTTAGAAAAATTATACGAAAGATTTATGGTGAGCTCAGAGAAATTCCAGATTTTTTTCAAGAAGACTTTAGAAAAAAATATAATATTATATCACTTGATAAGGCCCTTAGAGAAATACATTTTCCGCATTCGAATACATCGCTAGATAAAGCAATTAAGAGATTGAAATTTAATGAACACTTCTTTTTTCAACTGCAAATCTCTTCAAGAAGAAAATTGGCAAAAAAACTCCCAACAGCACCTTTGAAAAAAACCGGTATTCAGACAAAAATGATTTATAATAATATCAATTTTGAACTTACAAATGCTCAAAAACGCGTCCTTAAGGAAATAAAAGATGATTTATCAAAACCTTATGCAATGGATCGCTTGTTACAAGGAGATGTTGGTTCAGGAAAAACAATTTTAGCTATCCTAGCTGCTTCGATAGCAGTTTCAAATAATTCTCAAGTGGCGATTATGGCACCAACAGAAATTCTTTCTAATCAACATTATAAGGCCTTCAAGAAATTAGCTGATTTGGGCAAAATGTCTTGCGCTCAACTCATTGGTGGTATGCCGAATAAAGATAGAAAAAAAATCATATCAGGTCTAGAGAGTGGTAAAATAGATATTGTCGTAGGTACGCATGCGTTAATCCAAAAAGATGTTATTTTTAATTCCTTAGGCTTAGTAATTGTTGATGAGCAGCACCGCTTTGGAGTCAATCAAAGAATATCACTAGCTCAGAAAGGGGTAAACCCGCATTCCTTGACAATGACCGCAACTCCGATTCCAAGAACGCTAGCTATAACCTATCATGGCGATATGGACTTATCAATTATAGATGAACTCCCAAAAGATAGAATACCAATCACAACTAAAACCGTAAATAAAGATCGTTTAGAAAAAATTTATTCTTTTATGATTGATGAAATGAATTCCGGAAGACAATGCATTATTGTATACCCATTAGTGGAGGAATCTGAAAAATCTGATTTAACTGCTGCAATTGAAATGTACAAAAATCTTTCAAAAAATATCTTTAAAAAAATGAAGGTTGGGTTATTGCATGGTAGGTTAGAAAAAGATGAAAAAGATGAAATAATGAAAGATTTTTCAAATAATAAAATCAATCTATTAATATCAACTACTGTCATAGAAGTTGGGATCGATGTACCAAATGCAACCGTAATGCTTGTAGAGCATGCTGAGAGGTTTGGATTGACTCAGCTCCATCAACTTCGAGGAAGAGTTGGTCGTGGGAATAAAAAAAGTTATTGTATTTTAGTACAGAGAAAAAAAACAGAAAATTCAAAAAAACGTTTACAAATCATGGAATCCACCAATGATGGCTTTGTAATCTCTGATGAAGATTTAAAGTTAAGAGGACCAGGAGAATATTTTGGAATTAAGCAAAGTGGTTTTTTTAATTTTAAAATTGCAAATATAGTTACTGATGGAAATTTGATTAACCAAGTACGAAATGCTGTTTTTGGAGAATTTAATTTTAATCTAACTACCCTTCAATCAAGGAACAAAATAGTGTACAACGAGTTGATGTATCTGTATGGAGATAAAATAGAAAAATCACTTTCTATGCGATAATATAGGCTATTCATCTTATGTATCTAAGGTGTATTTTAAAAGCTTCGATTAAACAATAAAAAATACTTTTACTAATGAAAGGCTAATAATGTCCGAGAATCAATTAAAAAAAGAAGATCAACTTTTTATTCATTTAGTTAACACATTTGTTCAAAGTGCATGGATATCTCTTGGTAAAGTAAAAAACCCAGTGTCTGATGAATTGGAAAGAAATTTAGATCAGGCTTCGTATTATATAGATTTACTTGATATGCTTCAAACAAAAATGAAGGGCAATTTGAGTGAATGGGAAGAGCAATATATTTTACATAGCTTAAGTGAGTTAAAGTTGAATTTTATTGATGAGAAGAAAAAAAAGGAAAGCGAACCTGATAGTGGATCTAGCAAAAAAGAAGAAAAACCTAAAGCAGAAAAAAAACAAAAGCCTAAACCTAAGACATCGAAAAAGACGAAGAAAAAATAAAATCGATGGATTCATATAATAAAAAAATAAATTTTTTCTTTGCTCTTGCCTCACTAATTACATCGTTTCTTGTTTACCTATTAACGATGGCAGATACTGTGCCCTATTGGGATTCAGGAGAATTTATTGCAACCTCTTATATTCTTGGTGTTCCGCATCCACCGGGAAGCCCTCTTTATTTGATTATAGGTAGAATATTTTCCATGATTCCATTTAATCCTGATATCGCCTTCAGGATTAATCTTATATCTCCAATAGTTAGCGCATTAGCAGTGATGTTCTTATACCTTTCTTGCGTAAAAATTATCATCAATTACAGAGGGAAGATTAAATCACAAATTGATTCCATAATTATTTTTGGATCCTCTTTAGTTGGTTCTCTTACGTTTGCTTTTACAGACTCGCACTGGTTTAACGCTGTTGAAGCTGAGGTGTATGGATTTTCTACTTTTTTTACAGCAATAGTTGTATGGCTAATCCTTCTTTGGTCGGAAAAAACAGATGAAAATGGCAATGAACGTTATATTTTAATTATAGCCTACATGATTGGACTTGCAACGGGGGTTCACTTGCTTAATTTGTTGGCACTTCCATTTTTGGCGCTAATTATTTTCTTTAGAAAGTTTGAATTTTCCTATAAAGGCTTTGCCATTACAACGGTTATTACTGGTATAGTCTTTTATTTGATCAACTCTACAATTATTAATGGAATGCCAAAACTAGTAGATAAAATTGGACTACCATTGGTCATTTTTATATGCATCTTAATTTTTGGATTAATGGTTTTAAGTATCATAAATAAAAAATTTCAATATGCATTAGTACTAACCTCTACTGTTCTAATTCTCATTGGCTATTCAAGTTATGCTATGATTTTCATTCGTTCTGATCAGAAACCAGCTATAAATGAAAATGATCCATCAACAGTATCTAGGGCAATTGCTTATATGGAAAGAGAGCAATATGGAAGAATGTTTCAATTCCCAAGAAGATTCAAAGGATTGCCTCCAAANCATGAAGCAGTTGGAAGACCTCAAAATGGCCGAGAATANACNTCTAGACAAGAACGANNATACAAAACCTATAGAATGGATAAACAATGGGGCTATTTCTGGGATTATCAAGTAAAGAAAATGTATTGGAGATACTTCTTATGGCAGTTTGCTGGTAGAGGACCAAGCACAGAATCTTTTGTTACGCCTTATGGCGCTAGACCTAATGAGGATGGGGTNGCTTGGTTTCAATTTGGTCTCCCGCTAGCATTTCTTTTTGGTCTNTGGGGAATGTTTTACCATTTTCAACAGGATAAAAAAAGAGCATTNTCTGTATTAAGTCTTTTTCTAATGACAGGNTTAGCTATCATCATCTTTGTCAATCAAGACAATCCGCAGCCTAGAGAAAGAGANTANTCNTATGTTGGTAGTTTTTTTGCTTTTTCTATTTGGATAAGTATTGCTGTTCANGCATTNATAGATCAATTTAGAAAATTTTCTAAAGGAAAATCATATCAAAAAAATGGAATTATCNTTNCAATTNTTTTACTACTAATTGCTATGCCTGCAATGATGTTGAAAGCTAATTATCATGAGCATGATAGATCTGATAACAGGATTGCATGGGATTATAGCTATAATATTCTTCAGTCATGCGAGCCCAATGCGATTATATTTACCAATGGAGATAATGATACATTCCCTTTATGGTATTTACAGGAGGTTGAAGGAATAAGAAAAGATGTTACTGTGGCCAATTTGAGCCTTTTAAACACAGAATGGTATATCCGCCAATTAAGAGATTCAAGGCCAGGAGAATTTATTAAAATGGGAGATGANCAAGTTCAAGATGTTGCTTCTGGGTTGAAAGAATGGAAATCGCAAATCATTAGGGTGAAAGCACCAATAACTGATAAAAATAAAAATGGTTATATTGAATGGAGAGTTGACCCAACTTTTGCTAATGCAGCTTTAATGGTAAAAGACCTAATGATCCTTCAAATTATATTTGCTGCAGAATGGAATTACCCAATTTATTTTGCTGTTACCGTTCCNCAATCTAATCGACTTAATTTAGATCAATATATTGAAATGGAAGGCNTNGTCTATCGCTTNCGCCCATATAAGGTCGATCAACAAAGCGCGATTAATGAAGAGAGAATGTGGACTAATTTAATGTCTGGGNATGGCTCTGAAGTTTGGAAAAGAGATATCGAAGCTAGAGAATGGAAAAACCTAGAAAATGANATTTGGTTTAAAGATTATAANCCNGGCTATCTNTATCGCAATTTAGGNCGTGANGATATTTTTTATTTTCCTTCTACAAATATACGCTTATTNCANAATCTTAGAAGNGCCTACATGCANTTAGCNGGATATCATTATATGAAATATAAAGACAATGAATNTANTGATAAAGCCAANGCAAATATCCATAGAGANAAAGGNTTGCNAGTATTAAATAGGATGCAAGANAATATNCCNGAGAGAACCATTCGGTATGATGCAAAAGAATTGCATTATCAGCTTGGTAGGCTTTANGGTGAATTAGGCAANAAAGATGANCTTCAAAGAGTCATGGNAATCTTAATGGGTAGAAATGATTTAACCATTCAAGATAAGGTTGAATTCGGTCAGGTNTATCTTGCTCAGTTNGATTCTTTANATAGNGGTAGGGTTATTTTTGAAGANCTCTATAATGATTTCAAATCTATTGAATCTGGCGCTAGACTGACATCTCAAAGAGAAATGGATCAATGGAGAGATTACTTTGTTCAAATTGTTTCATCTTTAATTTTTGCATATAAAAATTTGGACATGTANGATAAAGCTGANTCTGTAGTAAATGATTGGCTCAAGAATAATCCAGATGACCCTGTAGCAAAAAAACTTCTTNATGACCTTAAAGAAAAGAAGGGATAAAAACTCNTTNAATCAAAGCTTAACCCATGCTTGAGCCTAGAGTATCTATAATCATTCCACATTGGAACGGCATCGAAGTTCTTTCAGAATGTTTAGACTCCCTTGAAAAAACAACATACCCAAACTTAGAAATAATAGTAGTTGATAACGCTTCAAGCGATGGAAGTCAAGACTGGGTAAGCCTGCATTACCCAAATATTAAACTGATAGAGAATAATACTAATCTTGGATATGCCGGAGGCTGTAATAAAGGAGCGGAGGCGTGCACCGGTGACTATCTAGTTTTCCTGAACAATGATACGATTCATGAAAATAATTGGATTGAAACACTGGCTGATTTTCTAAATTTAAATTCTGAAGTTTCTGCGGTTCAACCAAAGATATTAAACCATTATGAGCAAAATAAATTTGACTATGCTGGTGGATGTGGCGGTTGGATAGATATACTTGGATTTCCATTTGCAAGAGGAAGGTTATTTTTAGATCAAGAAATTGACAACGGGCAATATGAAAAAATAAGACCGGTTTTTTGGGCCAGCGGAACAGCTATTATGATCAGAAAGAAAGATTTTGATACGTTAGGGGGATTTGATAAAACTTTTTTTGCCCATCAAGAAGAAATTGATCTTTGTTGGAAAATTCATCTTTTGGGGAAGCATGTCTGGTCGATACCTAGTGCAATAGTTTATCATAAGAATGCCGTAACCTTGCCAATGTATTCAAGACTAAAACAATATCTGAATCATAGAAATTCACTGTTAATGTTATTATCAAACTATAGCTTGCCAATGACCCTTTATTTAGCCCCTATTAGAATTTCGCTAGAGTTTGTTGCGCTTTTTTACTCCTTATTTTGCCTTGATCTAAATCATTTTTTTGGAATACTTCAGTCTTTTGTTTGGGTACTAACTCACCCNCACGTTATTTACAAACGTAGGAAGCATATTCGACAAGTGCGTAAAGTAAAAGATAGTGAAGTGATAAATAAAATGTATTGGGGAAGTATTGTTTTTGATTATTATATCAGAAGAATAAAAAAATCTTCTGATATAATTAATGAATGATCAGTTTTCCAATCATTTCTTTCAATAATTTTGCTGCTGTTATGGCAGTAATATTGTTGACATCATTGATGGGATTATATTCTACAATATCGCCACCAATAACATCAGCCTGAAGTGAATGTAATATATTTATAATCTCTCTAGTAGTTAGACCTCCAGGTTCAGGGTGGGAAACCCCAGGAGCATACGCCGGATCAAGCCCATCAATATCTAAAGAAATATAAACAGGACCGTCAAATTGAAAAGATAAATTAGAATTATAATCTTTCATTTCAACGATTTCCACATTAAACTTTTTTATTTGTTCTCTTTGATGATCATTCAAAGTTCGAATTCCAACCTGCACCAATCTTTTAGCTAAATTGTTTTCCATTATTCTAGCAAATGGTGATGCATGGGAAAAGGGATTGTTTTCAAAATTATCATATAAATCAGGATGTGCATCAAAATGAAGAATATTTAATGAATCATATTTTTTTGCGTAAGCTTGAATAATTGGAAATGTTATTGAGTGGTCACCACCAATTGAAATAAGATTATTGCCTTTTTCTAATTCANTATAAACTGCATTATAAATTTTTTCTATCGCTAATTTACCTGATGGAAGCACCAATGGATCTAAAACCTTAACGTTTGCAGAGCTTCTAGAATTAATACCGTTTTCAGAATGATCATTTGTGGATTCTGAATAGAAAGCCTCAATGATTTTTTGCGGCGCTTTTGCGGCACCTCTTAGAAAAGATGAATTTTCATCTAAAGGTATTTCTAATAGTGATATCATTAATCTACTTCTAGAATGATTACCTGATCGCTTTAAGATAAATATCTTTATGCGCTTGGTCCATGTCAGCAAGTTGACTTAGCATTCTATTTTGACCCATTATGCTCAAGGTTTTAACTAATTCTGATCGATGAGCATCTAAAAAGTAAAGAGTTCTACCAGTGGGAAATTGACGAAATACTACTTGAAAACCTTCTATCATTAGTTTGAATTCTTCTAGAGCTTCATCAGGCTTACCTTGTTTGAAATAATCCATAGCAATATAATATGCAAACCGCGCCTCTCTTAACCCTTTATTTTCTGTAACTTCTTTTAAGAGCTGCATACGCGTACTCCATCCTTTTGAATAATCCGAAGCAATACCTCTTAAAACGATTTCTCGAGATTGATCATAGGCTAAATTACCTCCATAATAATCATATGTATCCATATGTCCAGCCAAAATAAAATAAGCATAGAATGCAAAAAAACTACCTAGCGGTTCAAAAATAACAGGATCAAAGTATATTGAGCTTCCTGAATTATAATAAAATTGAAGAGATTTGTCAAAATATCTTAAATCCATTCCATCGGAAATAAGTACTTGAGCATGAAAAGTTTCCATTCCTCCTTTTTGAGCTGTACCTTGAAAAGCTATAGAAATATNCANAGGAATTTTTAAGCTTTNAAATTCTTCATTCCAATTATGTTTTGAAAAAAAACGNGAAACCTCTCCTTTGATAGAAGCTACTTTTTGTTTTTCNCTATTNCTNAGAAGTCTATCATCTATNTTTACATCAATTTTTNCAAACTGNCNTAAAAGNATAGAAGANNATAAAATCATTGTTAGTAANAATCGCATATANGAAACTAATAGATAAAACCTATACCATGCTATTCATNAAGAATAATTGTCTTAATTTATAGAATGANAAATATTGAAAATTTAATCGAAAAGCAGCCAAATGTAAAATCACTNCTCNTGCAAATCGGNGAAATTGCCNAANAAANAGAAAAAGAAGTTTATGCTGTTGGCGGNGTGGTTAGAGATTTNCTNTTNGATAAGGAAATTCATGAGGTTGATTTAATGGTNGTTGGAGATGGGATNGANTTTGCAAAGATCATAGCAAATGAGNTTGGTATACCAAAAATTNTTCCATTNCATAGNTTTTCNACTGCACATATNCCTGCTANNCCGATTCNAATAGAGGTNGCAGCNGCACGNGAAGAAATCTATTCNTCTGAATCAAGAAANCCAAAAAAAGTGAAATATACAGATNTAGCAGGGGATTTAATTCGTAGAGATTTTACAATTAANGCAATGGCTATAANTATTNTACCTGAAAAATTTGGCAATCTNCATGATCCATATAATGGNATTAAAGATTTAGAAGCNAAAAAACTAATTACNCCCCTNGAGCCNAATAAAACTTTCTCAGAAGACCCATTAAGNATGATTCGCGCTGCTTATTTTGCTTCNAAATTAAATTTAAATATAGAAAAAAATTGTCTTGATTCAATGAAACAACANTCCGAACGCATTTCAATAGTCTCTCAAGAGAGAATAACAAATGAGTTTTGTAAAATTTTATCTACAGATAAGCCATCTATTGGNNTGGGNATTCTTCAAGAATCNGGTTTAATGAAGANAGTTTTTCCTGAGATTGATNTAATGTACGGAATGGANCAGTCAAGCGAATGGCANCATAAGGACATCTTTGATCATACCATGCAAGTAGTGGACAACGCTGCATTGCTATCCAAAAAGATGAANTTAAGATTTGCTGCACTTGTCCATGATATAGCAAAACCAAATACTAGAAAAATTGATNCAAAAAAAGGCTACACCTTTCATGGACATGATGCAATTGGTGAACGAATGTTAAATAAGGTAGCCGAAAGGATGAAAATATCAAACGCGTTGAAAGATTATTTAAAAAAATTAACACGCCTTCATTTGCGACCTATAGCTTTAGCAAAAAAAGATATAAGTGACTCAGCTATACGAAGATTAATGGTAGCAGCAGGTGATGATGTTAATGATTTATTAACTCTTTGTAGAGCAGATATAACGACAAAAAATCAAAATAAAATAAAAAAATATTTAGCCAATTTTGAAAAAGTAGAAGCTAAAATGACGGATGTCAATGAAAAGGATAAAATGAAAGCATTTCAATCACCTGTGCGTGGGGCTGAAATAATGAAGATTTTCAACCTTAAGCCGGGTAAAAAAATTGGAAAAATTAAATCTGATATTGAAGAGGCAATTCTTGATGGAAAAATCGAAAATTCTTATGAGGAGGCTTATAATTATCTTATCTCTAATAAAAATAACTATATTAAGAAGTGATTAATACAAAAAATGAAACATTTAATAATCATAATCATACTAAACCTTTCTTTTTATTTCTCACAAGAAATATCTGGGATTGTATCAGATAAGCTAACTGGCGCTCGTCTTTCTGGGGTAAATATTGTAATTATTGATACTGATAAAGGTGTATCAACTAATTCTAANGGAGAATACTCTTTAGATATTAATGGATTTACNGCAAGCCAAATTGTNCAGTTTAAACATATAGGNTATGATGAACAATTAGTAAGAATTGATAGNCTAGGNATCTCATCAAATATTTTCCTTCAGCCTCGCGTTCTTCAATTTGAAGCGATTGAAACTGCTGGTATCAAAAGAAAACCAGCAATTGAAAAAGACCTACCGCAAACAGTTTCAATAATTCAATCTGATGCTTTCTCATTAAGAGCCTATGTTGATGCTGGGGATTTACTGGCAACAGATCAAAGTGTTCAAATTGAAGAATCTCTCTCTGGAAGAAAAACTGTATCAATTCGCGGCGGAAACGCGGATGATGTATTAGTTTTATACAATGGATTTAGACTAAATCGTCCTTATGATAATGTATTTGATCTTTCGCTAATTGATATGCAAAACATTGAACAAGTTGAGATTGTAAAAGGAGGTCATTCGGTATTATACGGATCAGATGCTTTTTCAGGAGTGGTAAATATTGTTCCAAAAAATACAAAGGATAAAAATTTAAAAGTATCGCAACAATTTGGATCATATGATTCAGGGTTTTGGAACGCAAATGGTCAATTAAAAATCAAAAATTCATTTTTATCAATTAACCAAAAAAGGGGNTCATATAAACGAATTTTTCAAGATTCACAAATTGAATCNCCTAGGTTAATATCAAGCCTATCTCATTCTGCNTTTGATATGACNAACAGATTGAAAAATCGTTTAATGAATGGAAATCTTGAGTGGAATCTTACCCAGGATAAACAGGTATTTGATAATACTCGCGATTTCAANAAAATTAATTCAACAAATCGATTTAGTGGAATGCGCTATGATGGNATTCTTTGGTTTTTTGGAGAAGTAGAGTTTGCTATTGGCCATCATGCATTAACTGAATTACAAGATCTTAATAATGAGCGCGGTTATATTTATAGATCACTTGATCACAATTCAAACAAAATTGATATTAGAAAATATATTAATTTGAATAAGGTTGAATGGATGTTTGGCGCNCAAGCTGAGGAGTCAAATTTAGATTTTTGGGATGATCAAAATTTGAACAATATTCAGCAGGTTGGANTAAAAGGAGCTAATATAAAACGNAACCATGCCGGTTTTGCAACAGTATTAAAGCTTCATTCTAAGGGAGACGAATTAGGGCAGTGGCTAACTGATCTTGATGTTAGTTATAGATTNGATATGTTAAAGGATCGAAGTGATAGCTTAGTTAATNGAAAAGATCTTGTAGATTTTTCTGAAATTTCATCATTAGTAAAATTTGGTAATAACGATTGGTCCAACAACATTTTTAAAATTTCAACAATAGCATCCAAGCGTGCGCCTGGCCTCACTATGGCTTACTGGGTTACAACAGGAAATAATANCAAATTTCCTTCANTGCAACAGCANATTAGTCAAATCACTTTTTTAAATCCAGATCAGCGCCCACTTAANCCAGAGAGAATGAAATCATTAGAGATTGGAATCAATATTTTATCCGAACCAAAGACAATGGAAAATGTAGATCANATGGAATTTCAAGCNAGCATTTTTCGTAATGATTACATAAATAAAATGAGATCCACGTTCCTTTTAGGAATGCCTATCGCTTATTTTGAAAATATTTCAATTGCTACTATGTCTGGATTTGAGGCTAAAGCTAAAGCAAAGACNTATAAGGGAAAATTNACTGGGGAAATTGGCTTATCGAATTATAATATTTCNGATATGGCAGCATTNCCTTTTAAGTCAGCATTTAAATTAACTATTAATACTACATCAAAATGGGATATGATAACTATTGGAGCACGCTGGTTTCAAGAAGGCGAACAAACTGGTTTGATTCTAGTNCCAGACANAGGTTACAATGAAATTGAATTACCTGCCTTTTCAAACTATGATTTACATCTTACCATAGATTTAAACTTTAGCTTTCTAAAGGGNCAGCTTTCATATTCNGGAAGGAATCTAAAGAAAAATAATATTTCTCTTGATGGCTTACTTTTAAGGGATACTAGAAAATATTTAACTTTGAGTCTTGAGNTATGATTAAAAACTACTCTTTATTATGTTTTATACTCCTCTTTTNTNTATCGTGNGAGGAAAATCCATTTTCTTCCAAAAGTGAAATACCTCATCGCACAATNAAAGGTTTTGTTAATCTCGATGGTATAGAAGCATATCCAAANGGTAACCANAGNGGAGTATTTGTTTGGGCGCACGAATTAGGCCTTAGAACATTAACTGGCGCAGATGGNTCATTTCAATTAGAGCTTCCAGCTGNAAGCACTCCATCTGGCGGNGGAATTNCTGATGGAGATTATGNTATATATTTTTTCATGGCTAATTATAAAATAGCTTCAATTCAAATTACTTTTGCNGGTGGNGAAATATTAAATGATGATAGNGTNATAAAGATAAATGGCGAGTTAAGAAAAATAATCTCAATTGATCGTATGGTNCAAATACATACCTCNATAGANCCGAGTACAATTCCAACGACATTTGAAGATGATATTAAAGTTGAAATAAAAGCGACACCNGATCGGAGTGATATATTTTTCTATTTATTAGGNATTGAAGCAGCTCGACAGCCAACAGTTTATTCCGGATTATTGATAAAGGATATATCNTCGGATAAACTTGTTTACTCTTTTAATCCTGATACCGCAGGTACNATCAAAAGATTTATAGAGCAACCTTTCAGAGAATTTTTAATNAATTTTAAAGTGGTTGATGATTCGTTNAACCCCGTNCTTTCTCCAGGNTCATATGAGGCTATTCCTTACTTAATTATTGAAAGCAATGAGGATCCACCATCCCATTTACTTGATGCACTAGAATCAGGTTATGATGATTTTTCCGAGAAATATTTTGATTATCCTATTTATAGAACTGGGGGAAAATTTACAATTATTGAATAGGTTTTTTATCTATCAGGAACTTCATTAATTTTGCCTAATATAATAACTAAAATTTTACTTTAATAAAACAACAGGTATATATATGCTTTCATCATTAATAAATACGCTTACTGCGCCTAGTGAAACATTTCAAAAAATAACTAATGATTACAGCTGGAAAGAAGCGATGGTCCCTATGTTTTTGATCATGTTTTTGGCTNTAGTCTCATCNATGATTCTTTCTGAGCANATNGCNGATCTTCAATGGGAGCAAATTGAGCAAAGCATAAATAACAACGCNAATATTTCTGAAGAGCAAAAGCAGGAAATTTTAGGATCCCAATATGACCGTATATACTCCAATTCAGGAGCAACGGCAATTTTCATCTATATCAGCTCTGCAATNTCGTGGCCAATGCGGATGATATTTTGGTCACTATTTTCTATGCTTTTTGCCAATCTTCTTTTNGGTTCAAAGAGTCAATTTGGAAAAGTTTTTACAGTTGTTTCGTTCTCTTATCTTCCATCTGTTCTAGAGTATTTAGTAAAAACNCCGATCCAATATNTAAGTGATAATATGATGATCTTTACAGGCCTTGGTGCATTAAATATAGGAGANCAAGGTAGTTTTATAAATAACTTTTTGAGCNGTATTGATTTTTTTGCAATCTGGCGGGTTTATTTNACGGCTGCAGGTTTTACATTNCTTTACAACGCTAAACAAAATGATACGTTAAGAGCTNTCGGCTTACTGTGGGTAGCAAGNCTTTTGATCTTTTCTGCTATTGGAGCTTTTTTNGCAGGCCTATCAGGTTGATTAATTTTTTAAACAAAAATTAACAAGATGAAACTNATAATATTTATTACTATTTCATTTTGCTATGCTCAAAACTATAGTCTCGANCAAGCTGTTGAANTAGCANTTCANAATAAAGAAGCNCTNAAAGCTTCAGCTTTGGAATTAAATGCCTCCAAGCAAGATATTAGAAGCTCCTACAGTGGAATACTNCCATCAGTNAGNATATCNGGNAGNACCACTGAATCAACTTTTCCAGAGCAGNCTNTTGGGTTTAATCAATCCTCTGGGGAAATATTAAATAATGTAAGCAGCATANCATCTGCATCGTCTAGTTTTTCTATANCTCAAAATATNTATGATGGNGGAATATGGTGGAACAATATACGTTTAGCAAAAAANAATTTTAGAATTACNGAGCAATTTGATAGGCAAATTAAAACAAATATTATTCGAAATGTACATTTTGCATATTTTAANTATTTAAAAGCAATTCAGCTGTTGGATGTATCNAGNTCTAATNTAATGAGNTCACAACAGCAATTAACTCTGGTTCAGCAGCAGTATGATTTAGGTTCTGCNAAAAAAACTGATCTATTAAAAGCAGAGGTNCGTTTTGGTCAAGCAAGAATAGATGTGATTACTAATGATGCATCAGTTAAAAGTGCATATCGTAACTTAAAAAATGCAATGGGTCTTATTAATTCTGATCAAGATTTTACCATTGAAGAGGTTGAAAAACCTTTAGAGCTTATTCCNGAATTTGAAACAGGATTTGAATTGGTTCAAAAATTTAACCCTAGCGTTAAAGCAAAACAGTACCAAATCATGTCAGCAAAATTAAATACAAAATTAGCCAGAGGTTCTAGATTGCCTGTAATTAGTTTATCTGCTAGCTCTTCTGGAGCAGACGAAAATCTTGGTGATGCAATTTCAAATANTTACGGAGATAANCAGAGAANTAATGCATCATTATCAATTTCAATTCCTATTTATACTGGNAATAGTATTTCTTCNAGAATTCAAAAAGCAAAGATCGGTGTTGATAAGCAGGAATCTGAATATTTAACACANCTTGAAGATTTATCAGTCCAGCTTGAAGATTATCTTGATCAATTAAATAATTATATTGAGGTTATTCCAATAAACGAAACTGTTCTTGAGTCAGCNGAGGAAGATTTAAAATTATCTCAAGTAAGATATTCTCAAGGATCTACGACTATATTAGAAGTTTTAAATGCTCAGGTTTCCGTAGTCCAAGCTAGATCATCTCTCGTGCGTTCTAAGTACGATGCTTTTATCCAACAGGCAAACCTAAAAGCTTTGCTTGGAACTTTAGACTCTGAGCAAAATAATTAATTAGGAGAAAATTGTGCCTGATAAAAAATCAAATAAGAAAAAATGGATAATAATTGTAATTGCAGTATTGTTTATTATTGCTACGATTATACTTAGCTTAGGTAGAGATAATAAAAATACAATTTCTGTTGAAACTGAAAAAGTATCCTATAAAGAAGTTGTGCAAAAAGTGAATGCAAGCGGAACGATCCAACCTGAAACAGAAGTTAAAATTAGTTCATCAACTTCATCTGCTTGGATTGACTCTATTACTGTAGAAGAGGGTGACTACGTTAANAAAGGACANCATCTCATATCNNTAGATAGAAAGCANTTNCTTTCAAATTACAATGCTGCTGCATCTTCAGTGCGCTCAGCAAAGGCCCGAATTAAACAAGAAGTTGCAAGCAAGAAAAGAACAGAATCTATGTATGATCAAAATTTAGCATCCGATCAAGAGTTAGAAGCTGTACAAGCATCTTTTGAAATTGCAAATAGTCAGCTTGAACAGGCTCGAGCAAATCTCGAATCAAGAAAAGATGAGCTTGATCGAGCAAGGATTTCTTCGCCGCAAAATGGAATTGTTACCAGAATAAATAAAGAAGTTGGTGAAATGGCTTTAGGCGGAATGTTCCAAGCAGAGGTTTTAATGATTATTTCTGATTTGTCAAGGATGGAGGTGATTATAGATGTTAATGAGAATGATGTAGTTTCAATTTCAAAAGGAGACACTGCAGAGATCGAAATTGATGCATTTCTTGATACCCTATTCTATGGTGTTGTAAATGAAGTTGCTCTTGTGCCTCAAGTTGCAGGTGTGGGCACCCAACAACAGGTGACAAATTTTCAAGTTAAGGTTAGAATGATTAATGTTCCAGATGGGATAAGACCAGGTATGAGCGCAACAGTTGATATTATTACAGATAAAAAAGAAAGAGTTCTTGCTATACCGATCCAGAGTCTCACAGCAAGAAAGAAAGGCGCTGAATTACTTGAAATGGGAGAAAAATCTAAAAATAATTTTGAGCCTAAAGACAAAGAAAGTGAAATGGAAGAATTAGTCTTTATTATTACTGATAGCGAAGGTTTCGTAGATCGTGGTGAAAAAACACAGAATAATGATAACAAAAAGAAATTTAATAAAGCAAAAAAAGGAACCAATTATGTGCATGTTCGACCGGTTAAGGTTGGTATTTCTAGCGAGACAGATTACGAAATAATTAGTGGATTAATTGAAGGCGATGAAATTGTAATTGGTAATTATAAAGCAATCAGCAGAGAACTAAAACATAATGCACTTGTAAAAGTGCAATCCAATAAAGATAAAAAGAATAAATAAGTGT
This sequence comes from Fidelibacterota bacterium, assembly GCA_002712245.1. Lineage (GTDB taxonomy): Bacteria > Fidelibacterota > Marinisomatia > Marinisomatales > TCS55 > TMED108. Next base: position 17,488 of record PASZ01000008.1, read on the forward strand.
CAAATCTAATTTCACTTAGCTCAATAAAGCGTCATTATGATGTTGGGGGTGAATTAGTCAGAGCACTAGATGGCGTTGATGCTACCATCGGAACTAATGAGTATATTTCGATAATGGGACCATCTGGTTCTGGCAAATCAACATTGATGAATATTATCGGATGCCTAGATACTCCAACCTCCGGCACTTATCAATTTGAAGGAGAGCTGGTGCATGAGATGGATGATGATCAGCTTGCTTCAATTCGAAATAGAAAGATTGGATTTGTCTTTCAAACGTTCAATCTTCTTCCAAAAGCTACTGCACTGCGCAACGTTGAAGTCCCTTTGATTTACTCAAATATTCCTAAAGCAGATAGGCTTAAAATGGCAGAAAGCTCTCTTGTCTCGGTTGGNTTAGGNGATCGTTTAGACCANANGCCAAATGAGCTATCCGGAGGGCAAAGACAACGNGTTGCAATCGCAAGNGCCCTAGTTAANAACCCTTCAATTATTCTTGCGGATGAACCTACTGGNAATCTTGANTCTAAAAGCGGNATAGAAATTATGAAAATACTTCANGAGCTTTANGCAAAAGGGAATACAATTATTNTAGTTACNCATGAGCAAGAAATTGCAATGCANGCNAATCGAATCATTACCATTTTNGATGGAAAAATAAAAGAAGATAGATTAAACAAGGATATNANAAAGGCTTTATAATGNTATCATTATTCTTTGAAAGTGTCCGTATTGCAATTAGCTCCATATTATCTAATAAGATACGCTCATTTCTAACAGGTTTAAGCATTATCATAGGTATTTTAACTGTGACATTGATGGGTACATTAATCTCGGGCCTTGATAAAGGCTTTGATAAAAGCATGGATTTCCTAGGTAAAGATGTTTTGTCAATAAGTCGATGGGAGTGGTTTGGAGGGCAAGATTGGTGGGAAGTACGGAATAGGCCTAGAATTAAATTAGACTACGTTGATAAAATTAAATCTAAATCAAAGTATGCAGAAGCTGTTGCTCCTGTTATGCAAAGAGGTGCAAGCCTTTCAAGGGGAGATCTAGGAGCTAGGTCCCAAATTTTTGGTACGACAACAGAATATTTGAAAACGACTAATTATGGTGTTGAGAAAGGAAGNTTTTTTACAAACTCTGAAGATCGTTCAGGGGCACGTGTCGCTTTATTGGGTCATGATGTTGCTGAAAATTTATTCCCAAATGAAGANCCNATNGGGAAAAAATTTAAAATAGATGGCATACGCTTTCGCGTACTTGGCGTGATGGAAAAACAAGGGAAGTTTTTAGGTTTATTTAGTTTTGATACCCAAGTAATTATACCCTCCGGGGCTACCCANCGACTATTTTCAAGAAGAGGATTCATTAGNATAAGTGTAAAGATTCCAGGCGATAAAATAGAAGAATCCAAAGATGAAATTTATGGCATTATGCGTCAAATAAGAGGATTAAAACCTACCGAGAAAGATGATTTTGCNGTTAATCAGACAATGGCTTTTGAAAATGTATACAATCAGATAAAATTTGCTATAGGAGGTGTAGGAATTTTCATCACGGTTCTTTCTTTAGTAGTTGGCGGAATTGGTATTATGAATATTATGTTCGTATCGGTAAAAGAAAGAACGAAAGAAATTGGTGTTCGTAAGGCTATAGGTGCCACAAAAAAGATGATTTTGACTCAATTTTTAATGGAAGCTATTATGATTTGCGTAATTGGGGGAATCATTGGATTAACACTGGCCACATTATTGAGTTTGGTGATTAATCAATTTTTCCCCTCAGTAATGCCCATATGGCTTGCTATAACTTCTATTTCATTAAGTATTTTTGTAGGAGTTATTGCAGGAGTTATTCCATCTTATCGCGCAGCAGGCCTTGATCCCATTGATGCGCTTAGATATGAATAGATTATGCTAGGNAAAAGACAGATAAAAAGTATTTTACGCGAAAGCGTTCGGATGACNTTTGATGCTATTCGACAAAATAAATTGCGCTCAACTCTNACGCTTCTAGGAATTTCAGTTGGAATATTTTCAGTTATTAGTGTTATGACCGCTATCAAAACCCTTGAAAGTTCCATTGAATCTGGATTGAATGTGTTTGGTACCAATACATTCTTAATTACCAAAGACCCTGCAATACAGTTTGGTAGGAATGAAAAGTATCGCAATAGAAAAAATATCGATTTAGATCAATATCTTACATTAAAAGANCGAGCAAAATTACCAATANTAGTCAGCGGTGGGGATGATACTGACAATGTGAGACTTGTAACATANAAAGANAAGAAAACAAAACAAATNCCAAGAATAGCAGGGGGTGACCCNGGAACTTTNCGAACTGTTAATACCTACATTGCNGATGGTAGAAATTTAACCGATGAAGATGTCCACTTATCTAGAAATGTATGTATCATTGGAGCTGATGTTGTGGATGTTCTTTTTCCATTTGAAGATCCGCTTGGAAAGGTTATTCAGCTTCAAGGAATTAACTTTACTGTTGTTGGCATTACGGAAAGGCAAGGGCAATCTTTTGGACAAAGTCAGGACAACTATGTCTTTCTACCTATAACAACATTTCTACAGCGTTTCCGGGGAACTTCATATTCACTAGGAATTACGGTAGAATCAGAATCTGCTGAAGTTTATAGNGAAACACTTGATGAGGTAATCGGTATTCTTCGCACAATTAGAAAAGTTAGTCCTGGNGAGGAAAATGATTTTGAAATAACAACCAATGAAGAATTNATGGAGACTTTTGGCTCCTTCACNGGATCCATTAAAATTTTTGCATTTTCTGTAAGTGTGATTGCTTTGATTGTTGCAGGTATAGGTATCATGAATATTATGCTAGTATCNGTAACNGAAAGAATAAAAGAAATAGGTATTCGAAAAGCAATTGGNGCTACCAAAGGNCATATTTTAATTCAGTTCTTAACTGAGGCAGTTTTTTTATGTCANGTTGGTGGAATTATAGGAGTTGTATTTGGTATAGCCGCTGGAAATCTGATATCTTTTGTAGCAAAAGTCCCTGCAGTTATTCCAATTGATTNGGCAATTTATGGAGTGGTTAGTTGCTCTTTAATTGGAATTGGTTTTGGTAGTTATCCTGCTTGGAGAGCTGCGAATCTTGATCCAGTTGAATCTATGCGATTCGAATAAAACTTATTTCGAACATTCTTGTAGCTACACAGCAGTTCTCATAAATTTAGGTATCATTATTATTTGTAAATACCATGATTGATGTTTTGCATAGGTTTAAATTATTGAAGTTCTTAATCCAGCCTTCCAATCTCTATCTATACTTTAATAAAAGAAAATATTAGATGAATACAATTGCAATTATACCNGCACGCCTACAATCAAAACGCTTTCCTAAGAAAATTTTATTTCCAATTGATGAAAAACCAATGGTGGTACATGTCTATGAAAATGTAAAAAAATCAGAATCAATTGATGATGTAATTATTGCTGTAGACGATGAAGAAACTGTGAAAGAGTTAAAAAAATGGAAAGTAAAGACTATAATGACAGATTCTACTCACCACTCTGGGACTGATAGAGCGCATGAAGTCTCTAAAGATAAAAATGCTGATGTTATAGTTAATGTTCAAGCTGATGAGCCTTTTTTAGATCACACATTAATCGATATGTTAATAGATGAATTTGATGATACTTCTATTGAAATGGCCACTATCGCAGGAAAAGAACTTTCTGCAAATCAATTGCATGATTCAAATACGGTCAAAGTTTTGTTAGATAATGATAGATTTGCTGCAGCATTCAGAAGAATCCCGATTAACATGGAATCTGGTGGGTATTATCATCATGCAGGAATTTATGCTTATCGACAAGATATATTGGATAAATTCACATCCTTAAAGCCATCTGCCAATGAAGTAAAATATAAATTGGAGCAATTAAGAGCTATAGATAATGGTATTTCTATCAAAGTAGTGCTTGTTGATAAAGTGAANAGCGGGATTGATACATTAGAAGATCTAAATGATATGAAAAAGTAATATGGGAAAAACAACACCAATAAAATATATCTTTGTTCTAGGTGGTGTGATATCTGGACTTGGTAAGGGTATTGCAGCTGCTTCTATAGGTTACCTCTTGAAAAGTGCGGGNCTAAAGGTCACTATTCTTAAATTAGATCCATACCTAAATGTTGACCCCGGGACTATGAACCCATACCAGCATGGAGAAGTCTTTGTTTTGGATGATGGATCTGAAACAGATTTAGATCTTGGTCATTACGAGAGATTTATTGATGTAGATATGGCAAAGATAAATAATGCAACTACTGGTCAAGTCTATAGCACTGTTCTTGGAAGAGAGAGAAAAGGAGATTATTTAGGGGNAACGATTCAAGTTATTCCTCATATTACAGATGAAATCATTGCGCGAATTAAGGCAATAAATAAACCAAAGAAATTTGATGTTGTTATTTGTGAAGTAGGAGGGACTGTAGGGGATATTGAAAGCCTTCCATTTATGGAAGCGATACGTCAACTTTCTCTTGAGGTTGGATATCATAATCATACCATTATGCATGTTACGCTTGTACCTTACATTCAAGCTAGTGAAGAACTCAAAACCAAACCAACTCAACATTCAGTAATGAAACTACGTGAAATTGGTTTATCACCTGATATGATTCTTTGCCGTACAGAATACAAACTCACGAAAGATGTAAAAAATAAGATAGGACTTTTTGGCAACGTAAATCCAGAGCATGTAATAGAAGGCTCTGAAGTTAAAAGCATCTATGAAGTTCCGCTTACTTTATATAATCAAAAAGTATCTGAAATTATTATGGATCGCCTTCAGCTTAATGGTAAGGCTAATATTACTTATTTAAAAAACTTTATCAAAAAATTCAAACACCCAAAACATCAAGTAAATATCGCCATGTGCGGAAAATATACTGAGCTACCTGATGCCTATAAGAGTGTTTTAGAAGCCTTCATACACTCTGGAGTTGAGAATGATGCTCGAGTTAAAGTGCATTGGGTAGCGACAGAAGATATAAAAAATGACTCAGATGCTTTCACCTCATTTCATAAAATGGATGGAATTTTACTTTTACCAGGCTTTGGCTCTAGAGGATCTGAAGGTAAAATACTTTCTTGCAAATATGCGCGTGAAAATAAAATTCCATTTCTAGGAATATGTCTGGGTCTTCAATGTGCGGTTATTGAATTTGCNCGAAATGTTTGCAATTTAGATGGAGCAAATAGTACGGAGTTTAATAAAAAAACTCCCTACCCTGTGATAGATCTTATGGAGTCACAAAGGGCAATAAAAGCAAAAGGTGGGACTATGAGGTTGGGCGCCTATGATTGTACATTAAAAAAAGGAACAAAAGCATTTTCAGCTTACCGTAAGAATAATATTTCTGAGCGTCATCGACANAGATGGGAAGTAAATAATAGATATAGAGATAGATTAGAAAAAAATGGATTAATTATTTCTGGAGAGAATTCGGAACTGAATTTGGTTGAGATTGTTGAATTAAAAGATCANCCATGGTATATCGCTGCACAGTTTCATCCTGAATTAAAAAGTAGGGTAAGTAAAGCTCACCCTTTATTTAGAGATTTTATAAAGGCATCTGTTAAACAATTAAAAAAGAAATAATATTATGAATACAATTACAATTGGTAATGTTAAATACGAAAGTGGATCNTTTCCATTGATTGCCGGTCCATGCGTTATTGAATCAAGAGATCATATATTAATGATGGCTGAGCAAATTCAAAAAATTACNAGCAACATGAATATTCCATTAATATTTAAAAGCTCTTTTGATAAAGCTAATCGTTCTGCANTAGATTCTTTTAGAGGCCCTGATAATCTAGATACAGGACTGTCAATATTAAATGATGTCAAAACNGAACTTGGAATTCCTGTATTAACAGACGTTCATCTTCCTGACCAGTGCAAGGCAGTAGCTGAGGTTTCTGATGTTTTACAAATTCCCGCTTTTCTATGTAGACAGACTGACTTATTGATTGCAGCAGGAAAAACTGGAAAAGTAATAAATATAAAAAAAGGGCAATTCCTTGCACCTGGCAAAATGAAACATGTTGCTGAAAAAATTGAATCAACAGGTAATAAAAATATTTTACTAACTGAAAGAGGAACGTCTTTTGGATATAGTTTAGTTTCTGATATGACATCTATATCAGTCATGCAAAAAGTAGGATACCCTGTTATTTTTGACGCAACACATTCAGCTCAATTACCAGGTGATCAGCATGTAACAGGCGGTCAGAGAAATATGATTCCCACCCTAGCTAAAGCAGCTGTTGCTGCTGGGTGTGATGGCATTTTCATGGAGGTTCACAATGATCCTAACAATGCAAAATCAGATGCTTCTACGCAATGGCCACTAGAAAACTTAGAAGATTTGCTGGGAGTATTACTAAAAATATATGAGGCTGTTAATTGATTGGTTATGATATTAATAAAATTAAAATGATCATATCCGACATTGATGGGGTTTGGACTGATGGATCGATCTATGTTGGAAATAAAGAATCAGAAATAAAAAAATTTAATGTCAATGATGGTGCAGGCGTTGCATTGCTTCGCCAGTCTGGTTTGAACCTAGCTCTTATTTCTGGTCGAAAATCAAATGCAACCGCACTTCGTGCATCTGAATTAAAGATAAAAGATGTTTATAATGGAATCTTGAATAAACTCATTCCTTATGAAGAACTAAAATCTAAATATAATCTGGAAGATTCTGAGATTGCCTATATAGGCGATGATTTAATTGATATTCCTGTGATGGAAAAGGTTGCAGTTCCGATTGCTACTCAAAATGCATCAGATCCATGCAAGTCAGTGGCTGTGCATGTTACAAATAAATCTGGGGGTGAGGGAGCTTTTCGTGAAGCAGTTGAATGGATATTAATCGAACAAGGTCGCCTAGAAAAGGTTATCCTTGATTTAAAAAATCAATTATTAAAGCGCAAGTGAACCTAATAATCATTTTAATTCTCTTCATATTTGCATGCCAAAATCCTGACATACAAAAGATAGGCAAAACTAGAGATGGTGTTCCTGATGCTGAAAGTTGGAATGCAATAATTACCCTTACAAATAAAGGCTCAAAAAGAGCAGTAATAAGATCAGGTCATCTAGAAAAATATCAACAACGCCAATACATACTTTTAGATCAAAATGTAGATGCTGATTTTTTTAATAATGAAGAAATTTATACTAGCAATCTCAAATCAGATTTTGCTGAAATTGATGAGGCGAAAGATTTTTTAGTAGCTATGGGAAATGTTGTTGTAGTCTCTGATAGCGGTGTTATTCTTTATACGGATACGCTATCATGGGATAATGTTGATGAAAAAGTTTTTACTGATGATAGTGTAATATTTATTACCGAAGAAAGCGATACTCTTTATGGGATTGGATTTAAATCAGACATTGAATTAGATAATTGGGAAATTATGAAACCAACAGGAGTTTTTCACGAGGTAATAAATGATTGAAAACCATAAACAGTTGAGCGCAAAAAAACTTTGTAAAAGATATGGAGATTTTTGGGCTGTAAGAAATGTTGATCTGAAGGTAAATAAAGGTGAAATTGTTGGCTTATTAGGTCCAAATGGCGCTGGAAAGACCACAACATTTTATATGATCACAGGAATGATAAAGCCTACTGAGGGAAATATATTTCTTGATCAAATGAATATCACTAAGAAGGCTATGTATAAAAGAAGTCGATTTGGGATTGGATATTTACCTCAAGATGAATCTATTTTTCGTAAACTTACCGTTGAAGATAATCTTAGACTAGTGCTTGAAATGGGTAGCTTATCAAAACAAGAACAGCAAAATAAAATTGATCAACTTTTAGATGACTTATCAATAAATCAGATTAGATTAAGTATGGGAGCAAATTTATCAGGAGGTGAAAGACGTAGGGTTGAGATTGCCAGGACTTTAGCNATGGATCCTGACTTTATTTTATTGGATGAACCCTTTGCTGGAGTGGATCCAATTGCTGTNGAAGATATTCAATCTATAGTTAGCTCTCTTAAAGAAAAAAATATCGGTGTTCTTATCACTGATCACAATGTTAGGGAGACATTATCGATTACTGATAGATCGTATCTTTTATTTGATGGAAAAATTCTTAAATCAGGCTCTTCAGAATTTCTTGCCAATGATGCAGAAGCTAGAAGGCTTTATCTAGGTGAAAGCTTTTCTTTATAATGGTAGGGTTAAAGCAAAAGCAATCATTAAGCCATTCTCTTTCCCCTCAGCAAATTCTCCAAACACTGATCTTGCAATTAAATTCAACAAGCCTAGAACAAAAAGTTATAGATGAACTTGAGAGCAACCCCTTGCTTGATCAACCAGAATCAACTCAAGAAAATGATGAAGAAGAATTAAAAGAAGATAAAGAAGTTGATTATGAGGATGATCCTGATGAATTTGAACCTGGAAATATTTATAATAACCAAAGAGACAATTTTGAAATTCCTATCGCACAGCAATTAGATTTTTTAGAGGATCTATCCCAACAATTAAACGAATTTAATTTAGTAGAAAAAGAGCAAAATATTGCTGAAGAAATCATTTGGAATTTGGATGAAAATGGCTATTTAGCTATAGATACAATACTTATATCAGATCGGCTTGGGACTTCTGAGGGAGAGGNAGAAAGAATTTTATTATTAGTTCAAAAACTAAATCCACCTGGAATTGCTGCGCGTAATTTACAAGAATGCTTAATTCTTCAGCTACAGGGAGAAGACTATAAAACTCATAAATACATAATTAATAATTTATTTGATGAGTTTGTAAATCATAAATATGATAAAATATTAGATGTATTAAGAATACAAAAAGATGAATTAAAACAAATCATAGAAGATATTAAAAAATTGAACCCTTATCCTGGGGAGGGAAAAATAAAACCACAAAATGATACTGTGATTCCAGATTTAATAATTTCTAATGAAAATAATAAATGGAAGATTATTGTTAATCAATCTCCTATAACAGATTTATCATTAAATGAAAATTATCTTGAAATATTAAACCAACAAAAAGTCTCTAGGGATACACAAAAGTTTCTCAAGCAAAAACTAGACTCNGCTTCATGGCTAATTAAAGCAATTGAACAGCGACAATTAACATTAACTTCAGTGATGAATGAAATAATTAAAAATCAACCAGAGTTCTTTAGTGGGAATACTTCTATATTAAAACCAATGAAATTAAAGGACATTGCTGATAAATTAGGTATGGATATTTCTACAATAAGTCGCTCTACAAGAAATAAATATGTTGATACTCCATATGGAATTTTTGAGTTAAAATCTTTTTTCTCAAATAAGTATGACACGGAAAGCGGTGAAGAGGTAAGCACAAAGCTAATAAAAAATTTGTTGAAACAATTAATTAACAANGAAGTAAAAGATAAACCATTCACCGATACTGATTTGGCAAATCAATTAAAATTAAAAGGCTATCCAATAGCTCGAAGAACAGTTGCAAAATATAGAGAACAATTAAAATTTCCATCCGCACGCTTAAGGCGGCAAATAATAAATTAGAAAGGAAAATTATGTCATATAAACGAATTATAATAGGCGATCAAGAAATTAAAATTCCTAAACTTTCAATGGGTACGTTCCCACTCNTAGGAATTTTTCTAGTTTTATGGTTATTAACAGGAATCTACGTTGTAGGACCTGATGAGGTAGGCGTTGTTCAGNCATTAGGAAAATATTCAAGGGCTGCTCAGTCAGGACTTAATTATCATTTCCCTTATCCTATCGAAAAAGTCAGCACACCAAAAGTTACTGAAGTCAAAAGAATTGAAATTGGATTTAGAACTGTTGGAAAAAATCAATATCAAACAATTTCTAGAGAGAGTTTAATGTTGACCGGTGATGAGAATATTGTTGATGCTGAAATGATTGTTCAATACAAAATCAAAGACCCAGTTGCTTATACGTTTAATTTTATTGAACCAGAATTAACAGTAAGGCAAGCCNCTGAGGCATCTTTAAGAACAGTAGTTGGTCGACATAATATCGATGAAGCTCTTACTTCTGGGAAATTTATGATTCAAGAAGAATCAAAAGAGCTAATTCAAAATATTTTAGATAAATATAATACAGGAATTTTAGTTGTTGCTGTTCAATTGCAAGATGTTAGTCCTCCAGAGCAAGTAATTTCAGCATTTAAAGATGTTGCCTCAGCAAAAGAAGATAAAAATAGAATGNTTAATCAAGCTGAAGGATATCGAAATGATGTTATACCAAAGGCTAGAGGAGAAGCGCAGGCACAAATCAGAGAAGCTGAAGGCTATAAAAAAGCAAGAATTGCAAGAGCAGAAGGTGATGTTTCAAAATTCAATGCAGTTTTGAAAGAGTACAGGAAAGCTAAAGAAGTAACTGAAACGAGAATGTATTTAGAGACTACTGAAGAAATTCTTTCAAATAGAGAAAAAATAATTGTACCAGATGGAAAAGAGGGAAGCAATTTAATTAACCTACTCAACCTTAAAGCAAAAGAGGGGAAATAATCATGAAAAAACTATTAACTATTTTATTACCAGTCTTAGCTGTAGTTGGTTTTAGTTCAATTTTTNTTGTTGATGAAACTCAGCAAGTTGTAATTCTTCAGCTTGGTAAGCCGGTCAAAACAGTCACAGAGCCAGGGTTGAATGTAAAACTACCATTCCCCTTTCAAGAAAAAATCACATTTGATGATAGATTATTAGAATATGATTCTCCGCCTGAAGAAATCTTAAGCAAAGATAAGAAAAGCTTAATTGTTGATAATTATGTACGATGGAAAATTGTTGATCCATTGCAATTTCTAAAAACAGTTCAAGCTATTCCAACCGCAAAAAGCCGTATGGATGACATAGTCTACTCGGAATTAAGAAGAGAACTTGGCACGCATGATATGGTTGAGATTATTACAGAAAATCGAGAAGAAATAATGGATATAGTGACTCGACAAAGCAATTCAGCTACNNTAGCTTATGGAATTTCTGTCNTAGATGTTAGAATACGACGCGTCGATTTACCTGCTGAAAATGAAGAGTCTATCTATGCTCGAATGGACGCTGAAAGAAAAAGACAGGCAAATAAATTTAGATCAGAGGGAGAAGAAGAAGCTCAGAAAATACGAGCGGCTACGGACAGAGATAAAACAATCATTCTAGCTGATGCCTATAAGGAAGCTGAAAAAATAAGAGGTGAAGGTGATGCAAAGGCTGTGCAAATATATGCTAGATCCTATTCTGCAGATCCTAAATTTTATGAATTCGTGCGCACTTTAGACACCTATAAGAAAGTTGTTGATGATAAGACTACCTTAGTTCTTCCATCCGGGTCAAAGCTATTTAAACTTCTAATGGATGGAAAATAATTCTAAAAAATGAAAAAAGATTTCATCTATGTGACGGATTTTGATAAAAAAGAAATTTATGATTTTTTAGATTTTGCAATTGAGTTAAAAAAGCGCGTTAAAAAAAGTAACGACTATAAACCTTTTTCAGGTAAATCGCTTGCGATGATTTTTGCTAAACCATCAGCAAGGACTCGCGTATCTTTTGAAACTGGTTTTTTTCGATTAGGCGGGCACGCGCTTTATTTAGGCCCTAATGATATTGGTATTGGAAAAAGAGAAGCTGTTAAAGANATTGCAAGGGTTTTATGTAGGTACAATGATATGATAATGGCACGACTCTTTGATCATAAACATATGATTGAGCTTACCCAAAATTCATCTGTGCCTGTGATAAATGGATTGACTGATTATAATCACCCATGTCAAATAATGGCGGATATTTTAACAGTGTATGAGCACCGGAAAAGTCTGGATAACATTAAAATTGTTTATGTTGNAGATGGAAATAATATAGTGAACTCCTGGCTAAGGCTTGCATCTGTAATCCCTATGCATTTTACATGTCTATGCCCTGAAGGTTATGAACCTGATCAAGACACCATTGATCTTGCCAAGAAATCATCATTTTCAACTATTGAAATAACTAATGACGCAATAAANGGTGCTCTTGGAGCTGATATAATCTATACAGATGTATGGGCTTCAATGGGACAAAAAGATCAAGCTGAATCTAGANCTAAGATCTTCAAAAATTTTCAAGTTAATTCAAAAATGATGAATTCAACAAAAAAAGATACACTTTTTATGCATTGCTTGCCGGCAGAGAGAGGAAATGAAGTAACAGATGAAGTTATGGAATCTTCAAACTCGATCGTTTTTGACCAAGCAGAGAATAGAATGCATGCTCAAAATGCAATAATGGTTAAAATTTTAGATGAATCATATAAAATAAATGAATAAATACAATTTAAAATCCGTTGCAAAAAATGTTCTTATTGGGGAAGGTGAGCAATTAATTAATGCTGCTGACCGAATTTCAGATAAAATGGAAATTGCCTGTGATATTATTACTAATCATAATGGCAAGATAGTGATAAGCGGTATGGGGAAATCAGGACTTATCGCTCAAAAAATTGCCGCAACACTATGTAGTATTGGCAATGAAGCAGTCTTCCTTCATCCTGCTGAGGCGGTACATGGAGACCTTGGTATTTACGCACCTGGAGACCCAACTATCCTTATTTCAAAGAGTGGCGCTACAGATGAAATTGTTAGATTGATTCCTATTTTAAAAGAATTTAATTCACCTCTGATTGGTATTTTAGGGAATATGAATTCGATTTTATCAAATGAAATGGATTTAGTTTTAGATGCATCGGTCTCCAAAGAGGTTGATCCATTAGCGATCGTACCAACATCTAGTACAACACTAACACTTGCTATAGGGGATGCACTAGCTGCTGTATTAATGACTAATAAAAATTTCAACCGAGAAGATTTCGCTAGGTTACATCCAGCGGGTGATCTTGGTAGGCGTTTAAAACTAAAAGTTAAAGATATTATGCAGCCAATCGATAAGGTTGCGGTTGTAGATAGCAATGATGACTTACGTAATACTGTTATTAAAATGACTGAGAAGCCTCAAGGGGCGGCTCTTGTTTTAAATAGCGAAAAAATTCTTATGGGGATTATAACTGAAGGTGATCTAAGGCGATCGTTGGCCAATGAAATTGACATCGATAATTCTAAAGCGAACGAAGTCATGTCAACTAATCCAATTGCAATCAAGGTTAACTCTTCACTATCTGAGGTCATTTCTCTAATGGAAGACAGAGAATCGCAAATTTCTGTACTACCTGTTATTGATCAATCAAATATTTGTCTTGGTCTCATAAGGATACATGATATCTACCAGACACAATTACTTTAGATTATTTATAGGATTCCCATCTTACTTCATATGTCCTATAGGATGTTTCTTCTTTATCGCTATCAATAGGTATTACTAATTGAAACTCTGTAGTAGAGCCTGGNTTTAGAGAGGTTTTAGCTTTAATTCCAGTATAATATTTAGTGTTTTGACCTGAAACAAAAACAGAATCTTGATATAGAAGCTGTGTAGTTGGAGACCATAAGTTCGCAATTACCCTAACAAAATCCGCTCGTTTTGTACCTACATTTTTAACAGTTCCTACTATTTCCTCGCGATCCGGATAAATATTTACAAATGGTTCGTTAATCAATTCAACTTTAGCAGCTGGTGGTAGATCCTCACTAATGTCAATAATTTTATCTTTTTCAATAGCAAGCTGACCAATGCTTGTTTGAACGATTATTCCAAGATCATCTTCTTCAATAATTTCACCATTGACTACTGTACCGTTTTGTAATTCAATTCTATGTTTCAATTGAGGAATTTTAATTAAATTAAGAAGGTCTTCATCAATATTTGGCATTGCGCCTTTTCCTTCTTCATAGACTGAAATTATTTTTTTCAAATCATCGATTTGTAATTTAAGAAAATCAATGCTTGACCTTATTTCAAAAAATGATTCTCCAGAATCAAGTTTTTCAACTACTCTTATTTTAGGATCTCTAACTGGTGGAAGTGGTTTTACGGAAGCCAAAGAATCAACTACCTCAGTGCTATTAGCTTTGCCTATTGTGTCAATGGTAGCTGAAATTTTTGTAGTTGATCGTTCTAATGTGTCAATGAGTGTGGAGTCGAGTGAAAAATCTAACGAATCATTTTCCCCAACTATCTTAGTATTCATTTCTTGCGAAAAAATGACCCCAAATAGTAATAAATAAGATATAAGTCTAGTCATTTGATGTAGATGCTTTTTTATGAGCCTCAAAAGTTCTTCTATGTATTTCTTGCTCAAATTCAGCATATGCTCCAAGATTTGTTATTGTTTGAATAACTGCAACATGCAACTTATATTGATTATAGTCTGATAAAATTGGCATTAAGGAGGGTATTACTGTTTGATCGCTAATATCAGCCAATTTTTCTATAGCTTTAATTCTTATTTCTAATGGGTAGCTATCATTCTTTGCTATCTCAATTACAGCTTTTCTTATTTCTGGGTCATCAAATTCACCAAGAGCCTCTAAAAGAGTATTTAAAATATTATAGTATTGATCTTTTCCGGTTCTATAAGTTTGCAGTAGAGCTAATACCAAATTTTCTTCTTTGACACCTTTCATTGTGCTAAGAGCAAAATCCCTAACTTCAAGATTTGTTTCTGGATCACCTAATAGCTCTGCAAAAGCACCTGCTACTTGCGTAGGATCTTTTTTACCTAAAATTTCCAGGGCCCTATTTCGAATTCCTAAATTAACAAAAGGATCTCTAGAAATTTGTGTTAAAATTGGTACCACTTCATCAGTTCCCAATGCCCCTAATGTCTCTGTTAAAAGTTTTTCAGTGCGGTTAAAATTGCTCCTACTTACCGCATAAAGATCTAAAAGGGCCATTACTTGATCTTTGGTACGTACTTTATTGAGATTTTTTACTAATGAGAGTTCAAGTTCATTTGTTTTTTCTTCAACTTTATTCATGGCACTAATCATTGCATCGGCAGCTCTTGGGTCATCTCTAAACTGCGCCAATAACTCAATTGAACCTATCATAAATGTTACATCTAACGCTGCTGCTTCCCCTACCGCTTCTGATAGCGCATTTAAGGCAGTGGGGTGCTGTGTTTCAGCTAATGCTACTCCTGCAGCCATTCTAACATCATAGGGTTGATTAGTATCATTATATATTGCAATCATTTCTTCAAGGGCTTGTAGTTTGCCTTCACTAAATGCAGTGCTCAAATTTTCTATTAATTCATAAGATATATCATCATTGGACTTTCTATCCGGTAGAAATCTTTTTATTACAGAGCAACCTTCAAATAAAATCAAGGTAGATACTAGNCAGATAATTAGCTTAGCTTTTTTCATTATTATTCCAAAAGTGTAATTTTAAATCCTTACCATCAAATTTTCCATAGGTGAAAAAACTTAACCAGTCACCTANTATTATTAGCTTACCTTTTTTCATTTGNAATTCTTTTGCTTGATGATAATGGCCAGAAATAAAATAATCACATCCATCNTCAATAAATGGTTTTGCTTGAATTTCCATCTCATTTAAGATTCGTTGATTATATTCATCACTATGCATATAATGTTTGCCCTTCTTAGATATCCAACTTGCAAAGGCATATCCTATTCTAGGATGGAGTGATCTGTAAAACCAAATAAATAAACGCGATCTAATTATTCTTTTTAATAGCCTATAGCTTCTATCCCACGATAGAAACCCATCACCATGTGTGATATAAAATGTTTTATTTCCAATATTCATTTTTACATCATTGCTATATACTTTATCAAATAAAGTATCNTTAATGAAATCCATTACCCAGTAATCATGATTACCAAGGACGTAATGCACCTTCACTCCCGACTCTCTTAGTTTTAATATTTGATAGTAAAAAGGAACATAAACTTTTGGTATCACATCTTTATACTCAAAGTAAAAATCAAATAGGTCTCCATTAATTATTAGAGTACCTCCTGTTTGTCTGACATGATCGAGAAATTTAAATAAGATCTCTTCTCGATTTACCTCGGAGTCTGTTCTTTTTAACATCAAATGAATGTCGGATATAAAATATACTGGCAAATCCATATGTGTAAACTAATATTTTCATTGGAGGACAGTCAATCATCAAAGAATAATAATATTTTGTAAATTATTTGCAATATTTCAGCATATCCGCGAATTTAGGGAACTAAAAAACTTGGTTTGACTTTACTATTAATATGAAAAAATTTACTATTACAATCCTTCTTGCTACGAGCTGTTTTTTATTTGGTCAATCATTTGGGCAGAATAAAGTACAGTATAGAGAATTTGATTGGGATTTTATTTCATCTCCAAATTTTGATGTTTATTATTATGGAGATCAAATTGAACTTGCTACTTTTACGATGGAAGCGGCTAATGAGGCCTATGAACAAATAGGAAAACATTTACGATGGAATTTAAAAAAACGGGTTCCAATTATCGTCTATCATTCTCATAATGAGTTTCAGCAGAACAATGCTGTTGGTGTATATATGTCTGAAGGAATTGGTGGCGTAACAGAGCTATTTAAGAACCGCGTTGTAATTCCTTTTGAAGGAGATTATAAAGCATTTCGTCATGTAATTCATCATGAGCTAGTTCATGCTATGATAAATGATCTTATTTATGGCGGTAGAATGCAAAATGTTGCTAGCGGACAAGTAACATGGAGTATGCCATTGTGGGCAAATGAAGGCTTAGCTGAGTATCTTTCTTCTAATTGGGATACCGAAGCAGATATGGTTATTCGCGATCTAGCTATAAATGAGCGCATTCCAACGGTAAAAGAACTAGAATATTATTTAGCTTATAAGGGAGGACAATCAGTCTGGAGATTCATTGCAAAAAAATACGGAAGAGAAAAAATTGGAGAAGTTTTTCAATCAATGAAAAGATTGCGCAGTGCTGAAAAAGGATTCAAAAGCGCTATTGGTATGGATTATGAGGAATTAACTGAACAATGGCATAAGTATATAAAAAAAGAATTTTATCCTGATGTTGCTGGTAGAGATGAGGTCAAAGATATTGCAAAAAAACTCACTGACCATAAAAAAGAAAAAAATGTATACAATATTTCACCATCGATTTCTCCAGATGGTGGGCAAATCGCATACCTGACAAACAATATGAGTTATTTTGATATTGATTTGATGGATGCTCTTACTGGAAAGAAAATCAAGAAGTTAATTAAGGGNAGTAGATCGCTAGATTTTGAAGAATTAAAATTTTTACAACCCGGAATTAGTTGGTCACCCGATAGCAAGCGAATTGTGTTTGCTGCGAAGTCTGGCTCTAGGGATGCTTTGTATTTGGTTGATGTTGCTTCTGGTGATAAAGAAAAAATACCTTTTGATCTAGATGGGGTTTTTAGTGCCGCTTGGAGTCCATCAGGAAANAAGCTTGCTTTTGTAGGCTACGAAAATGGCGCAAGCGATATTTATGTATATGACCTCCAAACAAAAAAACATTTCAATCTAACAAATGATATATATTCTGATTCAGAGCCCAGCTGGAGCCCAGATGGAAGCCTCATTTCTTTTGTGTCTGATAGAGGTAAAAGTATTAAGCGCAGTAATACAAATTCAAAAGATATGCTATCATTAGATTATGAAAATAAAAATATTTATTTGATTGATATTAATACCAAAAAGATTGATCAAATAACAGACTCTCGCTTCGATGAAAATTACCCTGTTTTTTCAAATACTGATGATGTGCTATTCTATACTGCCGACTCTTCAGGAACTTGGAATTTATTTCGCTATGATCTCGTTAATAAAAAATCGACAGTTATTACAAATCTTTTGACGGGTATCTTTCAATTAAGCTTAAATAAATATGATGACACTATGGTTTTTTCAGGATACTCTAGTAGAGGATGGGATGTTTACAGAATGAACAACCCCCTTGATCTAGAAAAAGTTGATATCCAGCCAACCAATTATTATAAAAATAAAGATATTGACAAAGAAGAAGAACTCGTTGATTTAAGGAAAGATAAATGGAGGGGTAGCGAATCTGATCAATCAGATTATTCTAGATATATCTTTGCTTTGGAGTANGAAACCTACAACAACCAAAATGAGCAATCTCAAGATGTGCAAGCTACAAAATCCTCTTTATCTAAAACAGAAAATGGCGATTATATCCCACAGCCATATAAAACTCAGTTTAGTTTAGATATTGCGCAAGGTCAATATGGATATAATAATGTTTTTGGCCATCAGGGATTATTAATTTTTTATTTTAGTGACCTTATGGGAGATCATCAAATCTCTCTTGCGCTAGAATCGCAGATTTCCCTTTCAAATAGTGATTATTATTTGAATTATGCTTATTTAAAAAATAGAACCAATTATTATTTTACTTTGTTTCATCANGCTGATTTCTTTTTAACTGGAGGATATTACAATCAATATGGTTACCCTGTTGATCTTACTGCAAGAATGAGGCATTATGGTATCGCTGGAACTGCATCTAGNCCTCTAAATAAATTTAACCGATTAGATTTTGGTGTTATAATGCACAATTTGGATTANAAACTTTTTGCNATTGATCCTTATGAAACTAGTAATACTGTTGTAAATAGCGATGGCTTTATCGCCCTCAACCCAACCCTAAGTTATATTTTCGATAATTCTGTTTTTGGTTTTCTTGGTCCAATTGATGGTTTCCGTCAGAATACTACGCTTGAAGTAAGCCCGGCAATGGGAAAGAAGGGCATATCTTTTCAAAAACTGAAAATTGACTTACGTAAGTATTTTATGGTAAACAGGAATTATTCTTTCGCAAGCCGACTATTTTATGGAAACAGTACTGGAAAAAATCCACAAAAGTACTTTTTGGGGGGTATGCAAAATTGGCTTTTTGGTACAGGAACTACTGATGGAGTAGATGATGGGTTAACTCAAGAATGGCGCTGGAGAAATGTGATNCTAGATAGTCGAAATGAGTCNTTGCTACAGGATATCTATTTTTCTGAATTTGCTTACCCATTACGGGGTGCACGTTTTTCGGAGAGGGTTGGAAAAAATGTTATTTTAACTAATTTAGAATTCAGATTTCCTTTAATTCAATATTTACAGATAGGCTTTCCATTTCCATTGACAATAGGAAATATTTTAGGCCACGTATTTATGGATGTTGGGGCAGCTTGGGATGATTCTCGTGAATTTACAAATTATGCGCTTCTTCAATCAAAGTATGGAAACAATTTATCAAATGATTTTTCACCATGGGTGCGTTCGGTAGGGTATGGAATAAAACTTCCCATCTTTTTGCCATGGAGAATTGAAGCGGCATATGATTGGACNGAGTCAGGNCTNTCAAAGCCTCAATGGTATGTTTCTTTAGGATATGATTGGTAGTTTTTTTTGTTTATTTCTCNNTACCTTCCTNNTAAATAAATAAATTCACTCACAATAATATGGCCAGAAATAAATCTAGAACCGTATATCTATGCTCTTCNTGTGGACAGGACTTCCCAAAATGGAATGGACAGTGNCCTTCTTGTNAAGAATGGGGAACATTNAGNGAATATAAAGTTTCAAAAAANCAGAAAACCAGTTTAAATGGNAAGAAAAAAGATGCNCAATCTCTTGAAGATATTTTACATAAGNAAGAAGAGNACNGAACCTCAGTTGGTATAAAAGAAGTTGACCGTGTNTTAGGTGGAGGAGTGTTAAGCGGTTCAATGATTTTATTGGGAGGTAGTCCAGGNATAGGAAANTCAACNCTTGCGCTNCAGATATTATCTCCNTTTGATCAAAATGTTCTCTATGCTTCTGCAGAGGAAAGNGAAGANCAAATAGCATTAAGNGCTAAACGCCTTGAAGTTCTCGCTTCNAATATACATTTATGTTCTGAAAATCGAATNGATGAAATATTNAATCATGTGACTTTATTAAAACCAAAGTTNTTAATCATTGATTCTATTCAAACTATNTTTAGNGAAAATATAGATTCTCTTCCNGGNTCNGTTTCGCAAATAAGAGAATGTGGTCAAAAATTGCTACAATTAGCCAAGGATGAAAAAATTACAATCCTTGTCATAGGCCATGTAACAAAAGAGGGTATTATTGCTGGTCCAAAGATGCTTGAACACATGGTTGATACAGTTTTATATCTTGAAGGTGATGAACGCCATGATCATAGAATATTACGTTCAGTAAAAAATCGATTTGGCACAACCAATGAAGTTGGAATATTTCAAATGACAACTAATGGTTTAGATGAAGTTAAGAACCCCTCAGAATTGTTTTTAGCTGAACGAAGAATTGATATTACAGGGTCCACTATATTCCCTTCCCTTGAGGGAACGCGTCCTATTTTAGTTGAAATTCAATCTCTTGTGTCAGTAGCAAATTTCAATGCTCCTCAGCGCAATGTTAATGGATTTGATTTTAAGAGACTTTCCATGCTTTTAGCCGTCCTTGAAAAGAGAATGGGTTATAAGATGGGGATGAAGGATGTT
>PASZ01000009.1 GCA_002712245.1 Fidelibacterota bacterium
CATAGCTCTTTAATCATTTTTAGAGCCGCAGGTCCGTGTTCATCTTCGTCTATTCCAATATGTCTGTCTATGTAAAAAATAAAACTTTTCAATCTACCTTTTAAATCACGGTCTATTTTATTTACAATTGATCTAAACATATTAGGTATAACTTCTTCTCTTCCAAAAGTAAACATTGCTGCTACAACATGCACTGGCGCATTATCAAGCATTGAAAAAGTTTTATTCACGAATTTTGATGCTGGCTTAGGTGCATTGCATATAGATAAAGCGTTATCAATACCATTATCTAAGTTTGATAAAAAACTCTCAATGGGTTCCGTATTGGCACCCGCTTCTTTCATGGCCTGAAAGTACATTTCAAAATGACTAGAATATTCACCATAAATATTTATATCTGTCTCTTCTTCGGTAACTATCTCGTTTAATAATCGTGCTGATGTACCACCATTTTTTGGAACCCAAGGAATCTCAGTGCAGGTTAATTTATTCTGCAAAGTTTTTAAAATAGACATGAAATCCCAAACTGCAAAAATATGATTTTCCATGAAAATATGCAGATGATCTATATTATCAATTGAATTATAAATTTGATGGTTTAATAAATCATCTCTCTCTATTTGAGTAATATCAAGAATCTTTAAGATATCATTTTTTAAGAAATTGAACATAGAGGAGGTTTGCTTTATTTATTATAATCGCCAATTGGTGGGCAGGTGCATATTAAATTTCTATCACCAAATGCGTTATCTACTCTGCCAACACTAGGCCAATATTTATAATCTTTAAGCCAAGCAGCTGGATAAGCAGCTATTTCTCGACTATACTTGTGATTCCAATTATCATTCATTATTGAAAGCGCGGTATGGGGCGCATTTTTCAATGGGTTATCTTCAGAATCAAATTTTCCATTTACAACATCATCAATCTCTTTTTTAATTGATACCATTGCATCGCAAAACCTGTCTAGTTCTTTTTTAGATTCACTTTCAGTTGGTTCAATCATTAATGTTCCTGGAACCGGCCAAGACATTGTTGGAGCGTGAAATCCATAATCAATTAATCGTTTTGCAATGTCTTCATCGCTTATTCCGGTATCATTTTTTAAGCCTCTTAAATCAATAATAAACTCGTGCGCTGAGGTTCCATTGACACCTCTAAATAAAACCTTATAATCATTTTCAAGTCTTTTGGCCATGTAATTAGCATTTAAAATAGCGATTTGAGATGCTCTTTTTACTCCTTCATTACCAAGCATAGAAATATATCCCCATGATATAGGCAATATTCCTGCGCTACCAAACGGGGCAGCAGAAATCGCTGATATTGATTTTGAATCATTACTAAGAACTGGATGTCCAGGTAAATATGGAGAAAGATGTTCACCCACACAGATTGGCCCCATACCTGGCCCACCACCTCCATGCGGAATAGCGAATGTTTTATGAAGATTTATATGGCAAACATCTGCACCAAATTCACCTAATCGTGAAAGCCCTACCATTGCGTTCAAATTAGCACCATCCAAATAGACTTGTCCTCCATTGGAATGAATTATATCGCAGATTTCAGAAACGGATTCTTCGAAAACACCATGTGTAGATGGATAGGTTATCATCAGGGCAGATAAGTTGCTTTTATTTGCTGTAGACTTTTCCTTTAAATCTCCAACATCTATGTTTCCAGATTCATCACATTTAATTACTACAACATCCATCCCTGCCATCACTGCGCTCGCAGGGTTAGTTCCATGAGCCGATTCAGGTATTAAGCAAACAGTTCTATTATTATCTCCCTTATCTCGATGATAGGCTCTTATAACCATCAGCCCAGCGTATTCCCCTTGCGCTCCTGAATTTGGTTGCAAAGAGCAGGAATGAAGCCCAGTAATATCAACTAACCATTTAGAAAGCGATTCAAATAATTGGTAGTACCCTCTGGTTTGATCTTTTGGTGCAAACGGATGAATTGTATTGAACTCTGGCCAAGAAATAGGCATCATCTCTGCAGCAGCATTAAGCTTCATAGTGCACGAGCCTAAGGAAATCATACTGGTATTTAAACTTAAATCTTTTGATTCAAGTTTTTTTAAGTATCGCATCATTTCTGTTTCAGAATGATAGGAATTAAACACNTCNTGTAATAAATATTGAGTATTTCTGGANCTCGNTAATTTGTATTCAGATTTTGATTTAAAATTCACTCCAAATATTTTAATAATNTTAGCTATATCTGAATNTGTNNTAGTTTCATCAATTGCTATTCCAATATCACCATTATCAAATTTTCTAAAATTNATCTCAGCTTTTTCTAACTCANGNTTTTTACCGTTTAAAGAAATNCGGATGGTATCAAAAAATTGATCATGNANAATTTTATAACCACCATTTGTTAATGCNGTTGCTAGTTTTCTTGCATTGCTATGAACGCTATGAGCAATTTCATAAATTCCTTTTGGTCCATGATATACAGCATACATACCTGCGATTACAGAAAGCAAAACTTGAGCTGTGCAAATATTAGATGTTGCCTTATCTCTTCTAATATGCTGTTCTCTAGTTTGCAGCGCCATTCGAAGCGCTTGATTNTCATGAGAATCTTTTGATAAACCAATGATCCTGCCGGGCATTTTACGTTTAAAATTTTCTTTTGCNGCTAAGAATGCAGCATGAGGACCNCCAAATCCTAATGGAACTCCGAATCTTTGCGAGTTACCAATNGCTATATCTGCATCNAATGAACCAGGTTCAGGAATAATAGCGAGGCTTAATAAGTCTGTAGCTANTGCAACAAAAGCCCCAACTTGATGGGCCTTATCGCAAATCACCNTATAATCAAAAACCTTTCCATCGGTTGTAGGNCATTGAATTAAATATCCAAAAACTTGATCTGTAAAATTAAATTTGTTTGGCGAATCAATAACCAATTGAATACCAATGGGCTCCGCGCGAGTTTTAAGTACATCAATNGTTTGAGGGTGGCAGTCNTCTGCTACAAAAAATTGATCTCCATTTTTCGATGAGCGATACATTAAAACCATCGCCTCTGCAGCAGCAGTAGCCTCATCAAGGAGGGAAGCGTTTGCAATTTCTAAACCTGTCATATCGGTTACCATTGTTTGAAAATTAAGCAATGCTTCTAATCTACCTTGCGATATTTCAGCTTGATAAGGAGTGTAGGCAGTATACCAGCCTGGATTTTCAAGAATATTTCTCAGGATTACTGGTGGTGTAATNGTTCCATAATATCCCATCCCAATAAATGATTTCACAATTTTATTTTTACTGGCAACTGATTTNATTGTTTTCAAGAACTCATGCTCACTAAGCCCATCACCTANATCCAATTTATCTTTTAGTAAAATATTATCAGGGATNGTTTTGTGTATTAATTCATCAATTGATTCATAGCCAAGAAATGAAAGCATTTCATTGATTTCATGATCATTTGGACCGATATGACGGTGAGAAAAATTTTGTGTGGAATTTTTGGCCATATATTTTTTTAAGGGAAACTGAAATATTTTCTAATTATTTAATAAATAAATTTAGAAATAGGAATACATGCATGACTAATAGAATTGTTAAAAATGCTATTAATTATTAAGCTGATATTTATAGTAGCTGTCAAATGCAGCAAGTAAACTTTCTTGACCAGAGTATGGAGCAGGATTATATTTTTTTGACTGAATGCCCAATTGGGACAATTCGCAAATATGCCAATCCTGTTTATTTGTTGTATCCCAAAAGTTTATAGCCTCATCGGTATTGTATTTTTTTGAATCAACAGTTTCTTTTTCAAACAACCATGAACATTCAACCTCGCAGTGATCAANATCAATAGGCCAAACGGTNTGATACATTACGTATTCGGGATGCAGACTCAGTAACATGTTTGGTGCGATTGAATAATAATAAACACGNTCTAACTCTTTTTTATTCAAATNTTTTATTGGTGGACAACACAGATCACCNGATGAAGTCACGCTTTTTTTGTTTTCATTAAAATTCATGTAACCNCCCAAAAATGGCCCTTCAAATAAATCATTTCTTCCTCCTAAATANGGAGTAATTGCAGCAAGTTGCGGGTGTAGAATAGGNCAGTGATAGCATTCAGAATAATTTTGAATAACCAATTTCCAATTTCCTTTTACTTGGTATTTTTTGGTTTCTATCGGAACTAAATCCGAAATGTTCCAATTCGTAAACTTAGATAGTATAGGTGAAAATTCTTTTTTAAATGATTCTGGTTTATTTTCAAAATTAATAAAAATGAACCCATCCCATTCTGCAATAGCAATAGAATAAAGAGGATAGTCACTTTTTACAAACCCTTCAACAGAATCCATGTGTGGAGCCCCAACTAATTTGCCACTTAGATCATACGTCCAGCCATGATAACTGCATTGGATTGATTTTGAAAATTCACCCTTAAGCTCATTACAGATTCGTGTTCCGCGATGCCTACATACATTTGTAAAAGCCTTAAGGGNATTGCTTGAGTCTCTTAATATGATAGCACTTTCAGTCCCTAAATTTATTACTTTATATTTACCCTTATTAGAAAGTTCAGATACGCGACCTGCACATATCCAATTTTTTAAAAAAATCTTTTCATATTCTTTCTTTAGAATTTTAGGGTTTACATAATAATCTCTCTCAAGNGTGCGCGCTCCNTCTTCTAGGGTTTCAGCAGTTTTNCTAAATTTCATTGTTTTAATACTTCTTGTGCTGCATTATATCCATTTGCTCCATGGAGCCCACCCCCTGGATGGGTGCCAGATCCACAAAGGTATAGATTAGCAATTGGAGTTTTGTATTGAGATGTGCTAATTGTAGGGCGCATAAACATAAATTGATCCAATGTCATTTCACCGTGATTTAAATTACCCTGTGTGAGTCCAAATTGATTTTCAAAATCTACTGGGCTCAAAAAACTTGAGCCTTCTATGCTTGATGAAAACCCTGGAGATATTTCCTCAATAGTTTGAATTACATTACTCAATAATTGATTTTTTAAATCATCAGACCACTCATTATCCCTCAATTGATAGGGGTAATATTGGACTGATGCTGATAAAACATGCTTCCCTGTTGGCGAAAAATCATCATTTATCAATGAGGGAATAGTGAATTCAATATAGGGNCTCTTTGTAGCATAGCCATATTTTACACCATCAGATGCACGCTCCAAATATTCTATAGAGGGGCTTATNGAAAATANTGTTACCATTCTTTCTTTNGANATATTATTGATTTCTGGAAGCTTGCTTAACGCAAAATGCACGCGTGCTATACTACCTCGATATCTAATGTTCTTTAATTGTCTTTGGAAATTTGGACTAAGCTGTGATGGCTGAATCAAATTCATAAAAGTATTATTTGGATCTAGGCCTGATATAACTTGTTTAGCTTCCAGAGTGTCTCCACTTTCCAGGGTTACGCCATTACAAGTGCTATTATCAATATTAATTGAAACTACTTTAGCTGCGCACCGTATATCAGTACCAGAAGATTCAGCTTGCGCTTTCAGAGCTAAAGCTAATTTTTCCGTTCCACCTTTTATAAAATATGCATTATGAAATACCCCGTTTGCATGGACATGTTGGTGCAAAAGATTATACCCGGTTCCTGCAGCGTATGGGCCAAATGAATGGTGGTGTATCCCCGCGGTGGAAATTGCACTTCTAAGTAGTTCATTTTCAAACCACTCATCGACAAGTTCTGGCATCATCATTGGAGCAACGCGCAACAAGTCTACAATTCCACGAGTTCCATGTCGGCGAACAGGTCCAAACATAGATCGCATCTTTAAAAGTTCTTTTAAGCCTACGTTAGGAAGNGCGGGGGGAGTTAGTTCATATATTTTTTCAAGAAATTGAGTTAGTTTATTTATATAAGAAGTGAATTCATTCCATTTCTCAGAATCTTTCTTTGAATATTTAGCAATAGATTCTACAGTTTTATTGGAATCTAAATAAAAGTCAATCTGCTCTCCATTATTACCAATAGCACTACGAACGATATCTGGCTGAATTAGCTCTAAACCTTTAGACTCAAGGTCTAGCTTTTTCATTATGCGTGGATCTATCCACTTAATTGTATCATTGATTACATTGCACTTGAACCCCGGTGCGAATTCATTGGTTGAGGCTAACCCACCAATTTCATTCCTAGCTTCTAGTACCTGAACGCTTTTACCGGCTTTGCTTAGGATGGATGCTGCAGTCAAGCTGTTTATTCCAGAGCCGATTATAATTACATCAAATTTATTCATTTCCATGTACCTAAAATCTTTTTTGCAGCCATTTCACCTGGTGATCCAGTTATTCCGCCACCTGGATGTGTTCCNGACCCGCACTGAAAATAATTTTTAATAGGAGTGGTATAGTCAGCCCATTTTACTGCAGGTCGAAGGGAGAATAATTGTTGTAGCGTTAATTCTCCATGAAAAATGTTTCCTTCTGTAAGTCCAAAAGTAGATTCTAAATCTGCCGGTGTCAGGACCTGTCGATGTAATATTATATCTTTAATATTTGGGGCATATCTTGCAATGGTATTAATTACAGCATCGCCGAAATCCTCTCTTTTTTGGTCATTCCACCCCCCTTTAATATCATAAGGTGCATACTGCACAAAACAAGACATAACATGTTTTCCTGGTGGAGCCATGTCCGGGTCTAATACAGATGGCAGTATAATATCCATAAATGGAGCTTGGGAAAAATTTCCATACTTTGCGTCATCGTAAGCATTTTCAAGGTGATCATATGATGGACTTATAGAAATAGCACCTCTATGATGGTGTCCATCTCCAGGNAAGCATGTAAAATTGGGTAGCGCATCAAGAGCAAGATTCACCTTACCTGACGAACCTCGAATTCTAAAATTTTTAATTGCCGTTAGAAAGTCTGAAGGAAGGTCTTTTTCATCTAGCATTTTTAAAAATGAAAGCTTGGGGTCTAAACCAGAAATCACCATTTTAGAATTATATTCATCCCCATTTTCCAATACCACACCTGTGGCCCTTCCATTTTTNACCATTACTTTTTCGACAGATGCCTCAGTCATAATATCAACACCAAAATGCTCAGCTGATCTTGCGATAGCCATGCTTACTGCTCCTGTGCCACCTCTTTGAAAACCCCAGGCGCGAAATGCACCGTCAATGTCACCCATATAGTGATGAAGCATTACATAGGCTGAACCAGGAGATCGCGGCCCCATGAACGTTCCAATGATTCCACTAGCAGACATAGTTGCTTTTAACGGTTCANACTCAAACCATTCATCTAAAAAATCAGCAGAGCTCATTGTCATTAGCTTCGTTAGATATTCAAATTGTTCTGAAGAAAGTGTCTTCACATGGTTTAATAGTTTTTTAGTCGCCGATAGATCGGATAATGATGGGCGAATCGCGTTGGGAGCAATCGTTTCTAAAACTGGTCGAACAGACATACCAATTTGCCCCATTGCTGGTCCAAATCTCATATAATTTTCTGCATCCTTTTTTGAATGTCTTGCAATTTCTCGATATGTTTGATCCGGATCGGCAGTACGAATAATATAATCATCTTCAAGCGGGGTCAATGTGCTTTCTAGAGGCAGTAATTCTAAGCCAAACTTTGGCAGCATTAATTCACGCATAACATTTGACTTCATCAAACTAACTACATAGGAGCAGACTGAAAATTTGAACCCAGGAAAAACTTCTTCCGTGACAGCTGCTCCTCCCAATACATGTCTTCTTTCTAGGACCAAAACTTTTTTACCTGCCCTGCCAAGATAAGCTGCAGCAGTTAGACCATTATGGCCACCGCCAACTACTATAGCATCATATTTTTTTATACCGGGCATGACCGTTTTCTTTCTGGATTGAAAAAAGGAGTTTTGACAACTGTAGCTTTTGTTAGCTTTCTGAAGTGCTCTACTTTTAATTCAAACATTAATTCAGAACCTTCTTTGGCATATTTTGATTTAATATGCGCTAATGCAATATATCGCTTCAGAATTGGAGACCATGTACCACTGGTTGCGTAGCCAACCTGTTGATTCTGTTGATTATACAATGGAGTGCTAGTTCTCCAAGCTGTGGATGGTAGGCCAGGGGGTAGACCAACTTTTCTATAATGTTTTTCAAATTCCGGCCATTGAATTTCTATGCCAACAAANTTCCAAAGTGGACCATTTTTATTTTCTTCTTCCAGTGCATTTTTACCAATNAAATTATTTTTATTCATTTTAACTGTCCAGCCTAGACCTAGTTCATACGGTGATGATTTTCTAGTTTCAACAATAGCATGTCGCGATGAAATGTAATCAACATCTAATAGAATCAGACCTGCTTCAACTCTAGCTATATCTAAAGCATGTAGTCCGGTTGGCGTTATACCAAAAGGCGCACCCTTATCAATAAGTAAATCCCAAACAGCTAAAGCGTCGTTGGGGTTCATCCAAATTTCATACCCTAAATCTCCTGTATATCCAGTACGTGAAATCGACACCGGGATATCTTCAAAATGTGTATCCATCATCCAAAAAAATTTTAGACTATCTAAACTTTCTGATGAAACTGCATTCAAGATATCTCTAGAGTTTGGACCCTGNAGTGCTAGTGCAGCTGTAGAATAGGAATCATCTTTTATTTGCACGTCCATTCTTGCGATATTCGATTCAATCCATTCNAGNTTTGGTTCTGCACTTGTTATTCTAAACTTGTTNTCTGCAAGCCTTTGCACAGTTCCATCATCAATAACTTTNCCATCCTCATCGCACCAAGTTGTATACATAACTTGCCCGACTTTGCATATCCCAATATTTCTAGTGACAATATTATCGAGCGCTTTTTGCGCATCTCTTCCTTCAACAATATATTTTTTTAAAGGTGTAATATCTAGAAGGGCTGCTTTAGTGCGAATAGCAAAATATTCATTTTCATGTGTTAGTTCATAGCTAGTGGCAGCAAGATGACCGGCCCATCTTCTCCATTCTTGCGATTCATTAAGTTGAGAAGTGCGTTCAAAAAAAGGAGATAGCTTCAATTGGGTTGTTGCGTTGAATTTATTTTCGTATGACATAAATTATATTCGATAAAAAGGGCGCGTTAAACATGTGGGTCCGCCTGCGCCTTTAATTGAAATTTCACTTCCATCGTAAGTATGAACTTCTACATCCGCATCCTTCAATCTTTGTTCAGTAATTAAATTACCACTAAGCATAATTACTTTTTTTGGAGCAATAGCCAAAACGTTACATCCCATAGAATCATATTCTTCATCTGGAACTTCAATAAGTTCAATTTTTCTATCAAGAAGATATTGCCTAAACGATACTGGTAGCAATCGAGAATAAACCAAAAAAAGATTAGAATCGATAGGGCTTACATTACTCATTAAGTGAAGGCAATCGTCGGGACCTGTCCAGTGCGGTAGGTCTACTGGAATTATCGTATCTACATCACTGCCTAATATTGATTTTAATTGATTAATACCTTCTAGNTTTGATCGGTAGCCTACNCCCACAGCAACAGTNNGATCATCTATCCATACGATGTCACCACCCTCAAGATTTCCGGGAGGTGTTATNTCACCTGCGATAGGTATGCCGATTGAAGAAAAATAATTCNCAATCATTTCAGGCTCACTTTTACGTAACTGTTTTCCCATTGAACAAAGTATCACCCCAGAATTTGATATTANACAAGGATCATGGGTATAGATTGAATCAAGACTCGTTTTGTTATCTGCAGGTAGGGTGTGGATTTCAATATCAAAGCTTTTTAGTATATTTAGAAATTTATTGTAGTCATTGATTGCTTGCTCAAAATTAGGTGTGCCAAAATAATTCAAATTTTTAGCTTGCTCATCAATATTTGCTTGGGTTTTATATGCGCTATTTGGATGTTTTATCAATATGCGCTTTATTGGTTTAGTCATATCTTGACAACCAAATTCTTTATTCAAAATTTCCTCCACACCAATTAACTATCATGTTTGCAATTACTTCGGTTGAAATTAAAATTTCACTAATTGGGATGTTTTCATTGGCTGCATGGGCCAGCCTTACATCGCCCGGACCGAAAAGAACGCTGGGAATATTAGCATGATTGGTAAACAGGCGCAAGTCTGATCCATAGGTAACCCCTTCAATAATGGCATCTTGATTTGAAACGTTAGTATATGTTTTACCTAGCTCTTTTATTAATGGATGATCTAATGATGTTTGACCTGACTCAAATTGCCCTTCAAACCATTCAATTACAGGAGGATGGTCCTTTAACCAATTATCCGATTGAGCAAATTTATTTATATGATCCTCAAAGCATTGCCTTGCCTTTGCATTAGATTCGCCAGGAAAAACTCCAAGTCGCCCTTCAGCAATGATGGATTCAGGTACTGTAGAATGCCATTGCCCACCTTCAATCGTTCCAATATTTATAGGGGCGACCCTATCTTTAGATTGATAGTATTCAACATCAAAAGAATCATGGCGTTCTTTTTCAAAATTAATGATTGATTGATGGATTAAGGAGTATTTCTCAATAGCGCTTATACCATCCCATCTCATTGAGGCATGGGTAGCTTTACCTGAGACTTTTAATCTAAATGTTAGGGCGCCAGATTGAATTGGAGATAGCTTAAGCGAAGTTGGCTCAAGTATAATGGCAGCATCTGCATTATACCCCTTTACAATATTTGTTAAGGTTCCACAGCCACCAGATTCTTCACCAACTACTGATTGAAAAATAATATCACCATCAGGGGCAAAGCCTAAATATTTTAAAATGGAAATTGCAAAAAGTCCGGAAGATAAACCTGCTTTCATATCACAGGATCCCCTACCATAGATTTTACCATCAATAATATTGCCAGAGAAAGGATCATCATCCCATAGTTTTTCAGGGCCTATTGGAACGACATCAACATGGCCATTTAAGATAAGCGACTTGGCATTATTTTTCCCTTTCCATACTGCGGTAACATTGATTCGTGAATCAGGAGAGAAACCATCATCGTTAAATGCAGGATGGTGTTCAAGTTCACTAAAAATAACAGGAATAATTTTAGAGTTAAGCCCAATGGAATTAAGTTTATTATGAATAATTTGTTGCACGCCAGATTCTTGATTTGCAAGACTAGGGGTTCTGACTAATTCTTGAACAAACGCTATTATCTCATCTTTATTATCATTAATTGCTTTATTGATTTTATTTTTTATATCATGCATTTTTTTTCCAATAATAATAAAACGGAAGACCCGCCACGATTAGAATTGTTCCAATTCCTGCATCTCTTGGAGCTTCCATGATTGTATTGATGGTAAGAAAAATAGCAAATAAGATAAAAGTAATTGGTATCCATGGATAAAAAGGTGTTTTGTAGGGTCTTTTAAGTTCAGGATTTTTTCTTCTAAGGATTATCACTGCACCAGCAGACATTCCATAAAATATCCATGAAGCAAAAATAATATAGGTTATTAACTGATTAAAAGTACCTGTAAAGGTAAGGATACATGCCCATACGCATTGAATAATTAATGCATTGGCAGGGGAATTATATTTTGGNTGAATGATNGCNGCTTTNTTAAAAAATAAATTATCTTCTGCCATAGCATAATTAATGCGTGCGCTGGCAAGNACAAATCCATTATTTGCNCCAATTAANGAAATTAAAATAATGNTCGTAACAATAGATCCGCCATAGCCACCTAAAAATACTGTAGCAGCGTCAGACATTACTAATTCTGAGCCGATCATTTTGTCAAATCCAAGCGCATATACCAATACATAGTTAAGAGCCAAATACACTGNCACAATAATTATCATACAAAAGACTATAGATAAGGGAATATTGCGGCCTGGGTTTTTCACTTCACCGGCGACATANGTAATAAAAATCCAACCATCAAAAGTCCAAAGNACTGCNACCATCGCAAGGCCTAANGGTCCTATAAGCGAAGAAAAGGACTGGTCCGTAAAAAAAGGAGATAAATTTTTTGTTGATCCACCATCTAAAAACAAACCCAATATAATCACTATTGCAATAGANCCAATTTTAGCAAGTGTAAACCAATTTTGAAATCGAGCNCCAGATTTTACATCTACGATATTTATTATTGTTAATATAATAATAGAAGCAATAGCAACACTTTTTATNTCATAGTTACTCAGTGAAAAGAAAAATGTTAAATATTCAGCGAAGGCAACGCCAACCGCAGCTATTGATGCAGTATTAATAACNGCAACAGCTGACCAGCCNTACAAAAATCCCCATACGGAGCCATAGGCTTTNTTTAAGTAAACATATTGGCCGCCTGCTTTAGGCATTGCAGCGCCAAGCTCAGCGACAGAAAGTGCGCCAAATAAACTGATTATTCCTCCAATAATCCATACCATAAAAAAAAGCGAACTAGAAGATGCGTATAATGCAACGGTGGCTGGTACCATAAAAATTCCAGATCCAAGAATCCCTCCAACATTTATCATGGTAGCATCCATAAGGGATAAAACGCGTTTTAGTTTTGACTGGTCAGGCATATATGTATTATTATACACATACTATAGTGGAATCAGAAAGAGCAAATTTTTTTATTTTGATATAAGATAATTATCTAGTTTTTAGTATGAAAAAAATAGTAGTTCTAAGCGGTGCGGGGATTAGCGCAGAAAGTGGATTAAANACGTTTCGTGATAGCGATGGGCTATGGGAAAATCATCGNGTTGAAGANGTTGCTACTCCTCAGGCATGGAATAGAGACCCCGAATTAGTTTTGAAATTTTATAATGAACGAAGACAGCAGGTAAATAGCGCCATGCCAAACAAAGCACATGCAGCCNTATATGATCTTGANAAGATGTTTGATGTAACTATTGTNACTCAAAATGTTGATGATNTACATGAACGCGCTGGATCATCAAAAGTGCTGCATTTGCATGGAGAGCTAAATAAAGCTCGTAGTTGCGGCGATCCTAATNTGGTTTATGATCTNGTTGATTGGGAGATGAAGATAGGNCAAACCTGCGAAAAAGGTCATCANTTACGACCGCACATAGTATGGTTNGGTGAATCTGTCCCTATGATTAATGAAGCTATTCCAATATTTCAAAATGCAGATATAGCGATTGTTATTGGAACTTCTTTATCTGTTTATCCGGCATCNGGATTAATTGATTATCTTCCAAGTTACGCGGATCGTTATTATATTGATCCCAAAGNNAATGAAAATATGAATAGTAATAATTTTAATATAATTACGGTAGAAGCTGAAGCTGGCGTATCGCAAATAGCCCAACAATTAATGACCGATCAAACATAATCATGGAAAAAATATCTATCATTTTCCTTTTGATCCCTTTTTCGCTTAGCCAAGAACCTGCACCGATTAAATCAGGGGTTGCCCCTTATCAGAATGAGTACACAAATGAATATGATGTATTAAGCTATGATCTAGAGATTGGATTGGGTGAAAGGTCAGATGAAATCGCTGGCAATGCAAAAATTACTATAGCCTTAAAAGAAAATATTGATAAGATACCATTAGATTTTACTGGTCTTAGTATTCAAAATATTATGATAAATAATTCCAGGGTAAACTACAATTATACAAAGGGAAAGATTTTTATAGATTCGAAAAAGTATAAAGCAAATCAAATACTAACAATTAATATCGCATACAGCGGCAAACCTGATGATGGTTTAATTATAGGGGAAAATGTACATGGAAAGCGTTCTGTCTTTGCNGATAATTGGCCAAACAGAGCTCGNTTTTGGTTTCCATCTAAAGANCACCCCAGCGATAAGGCTACNGTTAGNTTTACTATTCATGCCCCATCTAAATGGAAAGTTATAGCAAATGGNGCTCTAGTAGAAAAGCCGAAGACTTCAAAGCTAGATGCAATTGGCCCAAAGGAATCAAGGCGTACCTGGAAATGGAAGTCTACAGTTCCAATACCAACCTATAATATGGTGATTGGTGCTGCTGAAATGGATATAACAACACTGGGTGTAGCCAATTTTGCTTATTCCCCTTCATCCTTAAGAGCCGATGGTAGTATTGAGGTCTCTAATTGGACTTTTCCTGAAGATACTGAAAAATCCAGACCTTCTTTTATGCGTTCGGTTGAAATGGTGAATTTCTTTTCAACAAAAATTGGACCATATCCTTATGAGAAATTAGCAAACGTCCAATCTTCAACGCGCTTTGGTGGGATGGAAAATGCGTCGGCTATTTTTTATTCTCAAGGAGCAATTGCAAAGGGCAGGAATATAGAGGGTACGGTTTCACATGAGATTGCCCACCAATGGTTTGGAGATTCAGTCACGGAAAAAGAGTGGTATCATTTATGGCTGTCCGAAGGTTTTGCAACTTATTTCGGAGCGCTTTTTTTTGAACAGAGTGATGGTAAAGATAATTTTAATGAAAGAATGGAGAAAAGTAAAAATAGGATTNTTGAATCTAAAGCTACCAATAGACCTATTGTTGATTACGAAGTCAGNGATTTATTTAAATTATTGAATTCAAATAATTANCCTAANGGNGCATGGGTATTGCACATGTTAAGGGGATTANTGGGAGATGAAATATTCTTTAAAGGGGTTTCAAAGTATTATGCNCAATATAATAACAAA
The DNA here is from genome assembly GCA_002712245.1 of Fidelibacterota bacterium. GTDB lineage: Bacteria > Fidelibacterota > Marinisomatia > Marinisomatales > TCS55 > TMED108. The sequence continues at coordinate 14,627 of PASZ01000009.1, forward strand.
ACAGCATTGACTANTGATTTTATGGNNGTTATGGAANAGGTTTCAGGAAAAGATCTCAAATATTTTTTTGATCAATGGATTTTTAGCCCTGGATATCCAATTATAGAAATTGAACAAANTTGGTATCCTAAAAAAAANGGAAAAGGCAAAACGATAGTTACTATTAATCAGACTCAAAAGAAAGANTGGCCCANNTTTATTTTTGAAAGTCANTTATGCTGGGANAATAATGAATGNATACCAATAAAAGTNGATCAGAAAACCCAATCATTTGATATAANNTCTAGCATGAAACCTGATTCGATTTACATTGATCCAGAANAGTGGATNTTAAAAGAGCTGAAAAAATGATGAACTGGTTTAAAACATTTGATAAAAACTATCCTTTTATAGTGATCGTCATGNTNCTATTGNTTGGTAGTTTATTGATTTACTTACGGGCTATGGATTACATAGAGCGTCCAATTATTTTAGGGTATGCTATGGTTGGCGAAGGTCTTTATCTGTTTTACAAAAGATATATAAAATCACAATGAAACGAGCCTGGCTCATATTATTTGTATTTCCACTTTTCGCTCAAGATATTGTTAAGCATAATATATCCCTTGGATTTCTTGATGATAAAACTGGATTTGGTCTCATTGGCTATA